>CAIYVS010000337.1 GCA_903929655.1 uncultured Bacteroidota bacterium
ATGCTCCTTAAAATATCGAGCCATACTGCAACCAACAAATCCGGCAATTCCGGTAATCAAAATTCTAACGCTCATTGTATATAGAAATATTACTTTTTATTTTTTTTACCGAATCGTAAACTTTATTCAAGCCAATACTATCAACAGCTTCCGGGCAATAATCGGTTTTGTAAAAAGCTTTACCAAGAAATGGAGATACTATTTTTTCCATTCTGTTATAAGCATATATTTCAGTAGGGCTTGTACAGGTAAAAATTGTAAGCACAGGTATTTTCAAAGCCAGGGCAACATGCATTCCCAAAGTATCTCCCCCAATAAACAATGATACATTCCCTATGTCTTGCATATAATCCTTTATATTCCTCCTCTCCTCAAAAAAAACACATTGATAGCCTTCATTTACGAGCTTTTCAGCAAGTTGTGTATACTTGTTCCACACTTTTGTCGGCCAACGATCACCGGCTCTTGACTCTATTCCTATAACTATTTCAACACCTTTTGAGATGACATCTTCCGGGATAATATATTCTTCCCCATTAAATGAATAGCCAAGCATGCGAAACAATATTTCCTGGTAAGAATATACATTTTCCCATTTTAGCTGATCGGCTACTTCTTTTCCAAGCCTTGAGGAAAGACCCATATCAAACCATTCATTAGACGACGATGTGTAACGTATGGTGCTACCATCGGCATATGTTCCAACCAATTCCTTCGACTTGATTTTAGTTGCCAGAACGGCACACTTAAAATCGTCGTCTAATGAGATTACCAGGTCAAAATGCTCATTTAAAACACCCGAATGGTTTACATCTTCAATCGCAATGACATTTCTTAAATTTTCCTGCTTAAATGGGAGTACCCTGATATTATTTTTTGAAGTGACCCAGGTTATATCATCATTTTTAAAAAGATGCAACAGAACAGTAGTCCTCACAACATCCCCTTTAGCTCCGATCTTTATTATTGCAATTTTTGACACCTATAGCAAGCCTCTTTTAAAACTAATACTCCCTATTACAATCTTGTTTTCCAATTATCAACAATTTGCTTAATGGTCTCTCTTAAATCAACCGTGATGTCCCATTTAGGATAGTGACTTCTCATTTTTCTAAGATCACTGTAATAACATATGTGGTCACCTTCCCTGTTTTTTTCAGAATACTCAAACACTTGTTTTTTGCCACTAAATTCCTCAGTGATACTGAATGCTTCCAAAATAGAACAAGTATTATTTTTTCCTCCACCCAGGTTATATACTTCGGCTATCCTTGGGTTCTCAATAAACTCTTCCATAAATCTCGCTATATCATAGGAGTGAATATTGTCCCGTACCTGTTTGCCTTTATAACCGTATATAAAGTACTTTTTACCTTCCAGGTTACATTTAATAAGATAGCTTAAGAATCCATGCAATTCCACACCACTATGATTAGGTCCGGTTAAGCAACCTCCTCTCAGGCAAGTTGTAGGCATATTAAAATATCTGCCATACTCCTGTACCATGACATCACCGGCAACTTTTGATGCCCCGAATAAAGAATGCTTACTTTGATCTATTGTAAAGTTTTCTGAAATACCATGAGTATATGCTTCATCATCATAATCCCAACGCGTTTCCAGCTCTTTCATTTTTATTTTATTAGGTGCATCTCCATACACCTTGTTAGTACTCATATGTACAAAGGGAGACTCCGGATTATGTCGACGTGCAGCCTCTAATATATTTAAGGTACCAACAGCATTTGTATCAAAATCATCAAAAGGTATTTCAGCTGCCCTGTCATGACTTGGTTGTGCCGCGGTATGCACAATGGCGTCGGGTTTTACATTTTTTATCAAATCTATTACACCTCCCCTGTCACGTATGTCAATTTCATGATGATGAAAATTCTTAATTGCTGAAGACAAACGTTTCTGGTTCCAGCGGGTATCGCCCTGTGGGCCAAAAAATACAGCACGCTGATTATTATCTACACCATGTATCTCCCAACCTTTCTCTGCAAAATAGATGCATACTTCTGACCCGACCAATCCTGAGGAACCTGTTACAAGCAGTTTTTTAATTGCCATGTTTATTTTATTTTTCTTTTTAAAAAATTTGATGCTCTAGTGATATATCCAATAGGTTTTTTCCTGGCTTTAACAATTCCATATATAGGTTTAAGGCTTTTGAAGAAAGAATAATTATTCTTTATAAGATGCGCTTTATAAATCTCGAACAAAGGTACAATATCAGGCCTTGTTTCAAAAGTAAAGCGGTTTTGCCAATCTGCAATTTTATTGGGGGTATCCGGCTTATAGGTGCTAAAATGAAAAAATATCAATTCATGTTCATTATTCACCAGCCATTTGCCATTATCATATATAAAATACCTTTCATGAAAATTCCAATGCGCAGCGTTTAATCCTGGATTCTTATCTATCAGGTAATTATCAAAATGACAGACCGAAAGGTTCATCCAAAGCTGGTCAACAAAATAGCCACCATCCAGGTCATGTATGCATTCATCATACAATTTCCGGCACCACCAATCAAGTAATTTTGTGGCAGTATCACCTCTTTTTATTGCAAAGAATCCCAGGTTAAATATCCCTGTATTCAATACCACCTTTTCACTTAACCAATGCTTATCGTATATAGGAGTAAAAAAATGGGGCGTTAGTATAAAATCAAATTGATCAAGGTTATTTTCGATAGCGTTAATATTGTTAAAAAAATATATATCTGGATCGAAATAAATTACTTTATCAATATGCTTATAAGTATCAAAAAAGTGTTTTATGTAATAAGGCTTTACTGCGGTATTCAACTCAACAATGGTATACTTCGACTTCATGTTAGCAAAAGACGGATGTCCAATGGAATCCATCTCAAGGAATTCATAGCCCGACATACTGTCTTTTTCTTCCTTGTACAACCTATCTACAACACCTATTACTGTGGTAATATCAGGATTATACTTTTTAAAAGAATCATAAAAAGTCCTTGCCTGTCCTAAATAATTTTTTGAACAAAGTGTGAATGCTAAAACACTCATTATTTAAAACGTTTAAATTTATTTATAAGGTTAAGCACTCTCCTCTTCTGCCGGTTATAAAATGTATTGTTCACATTGTTGGCATTAAATATCTTCCCGTTGCCTACACCTACTAGCTGTCCGGGATGTATGCGGTATTTTATCAATAATTCTTCTATAAAATATAAACCATCTTTTTTGGCAGCATGCAGAGCCATCCAGGCATCATGCCAGTAGCCCTCAGGAAGTTGAAAAGGCAAAATGTCCTTTTTCAATTCCTTTTTCAAAGCAACTGTTGCCCCCGTAACTTTATTATTGTTTATAAACAGGTCATTATAAGCATACTCATTGTTTCTCCATTGCTCTCTAAGGGCAAAAGTAAAGCCCCATTTGTCCCAAAGAGTAACATTCAGATCATTACCCTTTTCGTCTATAAGTTCACCATTAGTAAAAAACAATTGTGCATTCCTGTTAAAAGAAAACTGCTCTATCATTCTTTCCACTTTGTATAGCAACCATATATCATCCTGGTCAGATAGAAAAATATAATCTCCTTTTGTAAGAGAAATTGCTTTTTCAAAATTGTATTTACTCCCTAAAGTCTTTTCATTAATGTACAATTGAATAATACCGGGATATTTCAGATCAAACTCCTTGATAATGTTTACCGTATTATCACTCGACCTGTCATCACATACTACTATCTCATCCACCTTCATCGTCTGATCAAAGATACTTTGTAACTGTTCTATTAAAAAAGCCTCACCGTTATATGTGCACAAAGCAACAGATATCATCATACACCAAGTACCGCCTCAAAAGCTGGCAGGCTTTTTTCTTCCGAATGTAATTCTTTATAAAGGATCCAGGCTTTCCCCCCCAGTCTTTCAATTTCTTTTTTATTTCTTAAAAGATCAGCTAGTTTATGAGCCATTTCATTTACATTTAGGTAGGGCGTTATTATCCCACCATAACCTTGATTAAATTCAACTGCTCCTTGAATATTATTGAAACAAATGGAAGGTTTTTTTTGCATTGCTGCTTCCCTTATAACCAGGGAAAAAGACTCTTCCCTTGATGTAAGTAAGAAAACGTCCGTTATCGACAAATAATCACTTGGCTTATTTACATTTTCTATTACAATTATATCATCTAGTACATTTGCATATTTTGCATCATCAAGAAATGTCAAATACTCACTTGAATCTTTATTGGCACCAACCCATAAAAACTTAAACTTCAAATCAGGAACAAGTTTTTTAAGTAACATACAAATCCGGATAAATAGGTCACTACCTTTTATCCAACCCAAATACCCCATGCCACAAATGACTAAATTATTTTCAAGTCCCAGCTTCCTTATTATTTCACCTTTAGAAATAGGATCAACTTCTGTTTCAGGTATATAGGAAGACAATAGGGTTATACTCGATTGAGTTACTTTATGATTTTCTACCAAATTATCCATAACTGCTTGGGATGGCACGATAAAATGATTTGTATATTTAAATACGTAAGACAAGGTTTCGGCAGAAGTCAGTCTTTGTACAGATGGTTCTAATTCATGAATATAGGAAACAACCTTGCAATTTTTAGGTTTAATGGCATTTAAAATATATCCATTCCCTATTGTGTTAGACAATATCACATCGTAACCGTTTCTTACAAACTTACCTAAATGCGGGTTATCAAAAGATGCCAATGATGCAGGTGCTAGTATTGATCTTATTTTCCTGATAAGCCTCCGGACTAAAGTGAGTTTATTAGGATACTCATCAAGCTGAATGGTTCTGCCTATATTCTTAAATCTGTCAGTCAAAGCGCCGCCCTTTGCCAGTATTAAGTCTATCTGAAGTTCAGGATTCCTTTTCTTCAGCGCCTCCAGAAAATTCAGAAGAACAATCGGGGCTCCCGTCCTCGTAGCTTCATGAGAAATAACCAATACCTTTTTCATTTTCACAGACAGAAAAGGCAATTACGAAAAAATGAATTTTAACAATGCCCGCTTACCCACACATACACCCGGAGGTTTATTATATAAACAAAACGCATGCCTGATCTTTGATAATAAGGGTAAATGGTAACAATGAAGGAAATGATTGGTTCCCATTAGTCCATACCCAATATAAAACAAGTAGTACTCATTCCTTCCAATATAATTATATGATTTCTCATTACAGTAAACAGAATGTTTTTTCTGTAACAATACATTGTATAATACCTTCACATTATTACTCCAGTTAGCCGGGTTGTAATGCGTTTGCAAATAAGCATGTTGCTCACTATCTATCATTGTCCTGTATGCTGGATCGGTAATAAGTTTGTTTAACTCATTCTCCCAATCATTTTCATTTTCAGGATAATAAAAAATACTCTTCGGGATAAATTCGTGTGCTAATGTAGGCTTATATATTAAATGAATAGGCTTGCCCTTTAATGCGCATTGCAAGATAGCAGTAGCTCCACCCCAGGGGAAACCTTCAACACTTATGTCGCAAGCATCTTCATACCTAAATAAGTCGGTAACTGTACCTAAATAAATAATTTGGTTATGCTTATGTTGTTTTGCAAGTTCCGAATCACTTGAAATCCCGGCAATATATAGTTTAGATTTTTTGTTTTTGTCCAGTACTTTGCTTATGCTTTCAAAGAAATTATATTCTCCAAACGGCTTATACTTATATTCTATCCCCGTACTTAATAAAATTATTTCATCATCTTCAATACCAAGTTCCTTTCTTGCAGCCGTATATTTTTCATTGTTTGTAGATTCGGTACTTGTAATAGGAAGAGGTAAATAGTATTGATTTAAAATTCCTCTTCTTTCTTTATCAACCGGAATTAGAAAATCTCTGAACTGGATTAATAAATCACAAACAGATGCTCCAACCCAGGCTTGATGATCCCCAACATTCATCATTGCAACAGGAGGAATGTTTTTACAGCTATATGCAATTACGGGAATAATATCTTCAGGATGAACGTGCATGATGACCATATCATATTTATATGATCTTTTTCTTAGTTCAGCAGCTTTTTGTAAAAAAGTATTTTCAGGTTCTAATAGATGAAAAATAGAGCTATCCAGTCCAAATTCCTTTATAATGACTTCCGGCACTTTATTACTCTCCTGCCTTGTTACAATAACATTGTGAATATTTTCCTTATCGTTCTTGATCCAATTCATTATTAACCTCGTGTGCCCTCCGGTATCTGGTATATCGGAAGCAACATGCAATATCCGAAATCCGCGACTGTCATTGTTTTTTTCAAACGATTCATTATCAGGTAAACTTTTCCCCAATTTATTTAGCAGGCCCTCAAATTTCCAGCTTGTATAGTAGCCTGTTAGGTTTCCCCATGAGAATTTAGCAAGTAAGTCAAAATATTTAGCGGCCAGATCGTACTGCTTAATATCCATTAACTTTTCAGCAGTATTTAAGCATTTGTCAAAATATAGTTTATTAAGACGTATTATCTCTAAGGTTTCATCAATATTGTAAACAGTTTTTTTCACTTAATGAATCGGTTGATTGTAATCTTAATTGTATTGTATAGCTAACCCGATTCCATGTTTTCCATATTCATTGCCATTGTAAAACATGTATGTCTTATTGTTCACGTTAATTACAGATGGATAAGCACTCATTTCAGAATCAAAATCATCGTTGCTATCTACCAGATCCAATTCTTCATCTTTTCGCTTCCAGTTACGCCCGTCCCTTGATTCTGCATATGCCAGTCTGTATATCTCAGATATTTTAGAGGCACCGAAATACATCTGGTATTTATCTCCCCTTCTCACCACATAAGGCCTGCCCACCCTATGTTCATTAGCGCCGTTTTGAATGGCTATTTCACCTTTATCAGGAAATACGACCCCGTCTTTAGATTCCATATACCGGATATCATAGACCGGCAACGTTTTATTATCCCCATTCATAAAATGGCTTCCGGCCCCATACCAAACCTTCCATACTCCATCTTCAAAGAGGATAGAATGAATAACCCTGAACAAAAACTCGGTATCAGTTCTTTCTAAAACAGGCGTATTTTTATATCTTTTAAAAGTATTCCCATTATCATTGCTTATTGCCAGGCCACACAATACAAGAAACCTTACATTTTTAACAATCTGGTACCCGGCATAATACAGATACAATTCATCTCCCCTTTTCACAATTACAGTTGGCACAACACCATTATCATCAAAAGTGCCTGGCAAACCAATATCTAAAGCAGGCTTATAAGAATATTGCAAAACCTTTGTTGGGTCATTTATATCAAAATCTATCCAGCCAATCCTACTAATCCCTTCTTCATTTCTAAAGCCTGCATATACTCTTATCGCTTTATCATCTAATATTATTGGAGTCGGCTGTAAAGCCGTATGAACAGCCCAATCAAATTTACCTTTAGGATCAAATATGATCCCCTTTTTCTCCCATTTCATTATTTAAAAATTGTAATTATTATATACTTGATTAAAAAAGGCACTACACAATTTCGACTGAATTACTGGCAACATTAATAAAATCTTAAGTAAAATATACTCATTTATATTTATGCAAAATAAATAACGTTATTAATTTTTATAGCCCTGACATAATACTTACGAAAAAATGAATTTCAGCAAAGAACGCTTACCGACACGTACGCCCGGAGGCCGATTAAATAGATAAGTAGCATGTTTTATCTTAGTTAAGATAGGTAAATGACAACAATAGAGAAAATGATTTGTAGACATTTTACCGAAACCTATGTAAAACAAATAATACTGATCGCGATTTGCATAACTCCTGGATATGTCATTCTCATATACCGAATGTTTTGTACTTAACAAAATCTCATAAAGAGTCTTAATTTTTGACTTCCATGTAGACAAACTATAATTGTACTGTAAGTATTCAAGTTGTTTCCGTTGCAACTCATTTCTGTAAGTACTGTCAGAGATTAATTTATTCAGTTCTTGTACCCATTCTTCTTCAGTGTTATAGTATTTGAAGAATGAAACATTTTCAGGAAAAACAATTACTTGTTCGTATGGGTTGTAAATTAAGTGAACACATTTCCCTTTTATACCCGTTTCTAACATTGCAGTAGCCCCCATATGGGGAAACCCGTCCAGGTAAATATCACAGGCTTCTTCATATCTATATAAATCAGTAACAGTACCTAAATATTCTATTCTCTCGTGTGGGTATCTTAATGCAAGAGATGATGTTTTTGGTATCCCTGCTATAAATAATCTTGTATTTTTATTCTCATCCAGCACCTTAATAACCGTTTCAAAGAAATTATATTCAAAGTTGGGTTCGTATTTATATTCGATACCAGCAGTTAATAGCATTATTTCATCATCATGAATGCCTAATTTATTCCTTTCAGACAAATACTTTTCTTTTGATGTAACAGAAGTATCAGTCAAAGGAAGGTGTAATAAATATTGATTTTGAATGCTTTTTCTTTCCCTATCTAAATTAATATATGACTCCCTGAACTGAATTAACAGATCGCATATAGATGCCCCAACCCAAAATTGATTATCAGCAACATTCATAATAGCAACTGGAGGTACGTTTTTGCAACTGAATGCAATTGTAGGAATGATATCATCAGGGTGACAATGAGTGATAATTATATCGTAGCTATATGATTTCTCTCTAAGTTCATTCGCTTTTTGCAAAAAGCTATACTTGGAATCAAGCATATGAAACAAAGACTTATCCAGCTCAAATTCCTTAATAATTATTTCAGGTAATTGATTCCCATCCTGCCTGGTTATAACAACATTATGGATATTGTCAGCGTCTCTTTTTATCCAATTCATCAACAACCTGGTATGCCCTCCGGTATCAGGTATGTCAGATGCAACATGTAATATCCTAAGTTTCTGCCCATTATCTCTTTTTTCAAGCCCCTTATTTTCTGCCAGACTCCCCCCTATCCTGCATAATAATTTTTCAAACGTCCAATTTGTGTAATATCCAGTTGTGTTAGTCCAGTTAAATTTCGCCAGTTTATCAAGATAGTTTGCTGCCAGGCTGTATTTGTTTAATGTAACTAATTTCTCTGCCGTATTAAGACACCTGTCGAAATATTGCTTATTAACACCAATAATTTTCAAAGTTTCATCTAGAGTAAATTTATTACTACTCATACAAATGAATTAATAATATCTGATATATGAATAGTGTCTTTTTTAGTCATACCTGGCCAAATAGGCAAGCTTATTATTTCAGTATGAATTTGTTCAGTAATAGGAAGCGATAATGTATTCCACTCTTCATAAGCAGCTTGTTTATGCGCCGGTACCGGGTAATGAATTACCGTTTGTATTTCATTATCCGACAAATATTTTTGAAGACGATCACGTTCTTTTGTTCTTACAGTAAATAG
>CAIYVS010000338.1 GCA_903929655.1 uncultured Bacteroidota bacterium
AGAAAGATTGGCACTTGTGACAGTGTAATGGTTGCCATTTAAAATAACTTGTACGGTATCGTCCTGATTAATAGCAACAATATGTGATCTTATCGCAGATACAGGACTTGAAAAAACAAATTTGTATCCGCCGCTTTTAATATGATAAGGTGAAACACCACAAAAATACATTGTACCTGCGGGACTGATTTGCATGATCGTTACATTATTACCGCCTAAGCTCTGTGTACCGTTCGTATCTGTTACCTGATAATAAGTCTGCCCCTATAGCATAAAAGCAGATAAAAAATATAAAGTTCCGAAATTTATAGGGCATCTTATAAAAATTTTGGTATTATAAAATATGGCGGTTTATAAAGTTAATATAAATTTTCTATAAAGTGTAAAGCGATTTCGTCCAATGAGCAAAAATCCAGCATTATAAAGGCTCAAAGGAATTATATATAAACAAAATAATTTCAAATCGTGGCGTTTGCAAATTGTAATTTTGCATCCATGTCAAAGAAAGCAATGCTTATTATTATGGACGGCTGGGGCCACGGTAAAGTGCCCAAAGCTGATGCCATAGCCCATGCCAATGTTCCTTTTGTAAAATCGCTTTATGCTAAATACCCCAATACCGAACTCATCACCTGCGGTGAAGCCGTTGGCCTACCAGATGGGCAGATGGGTAATTCAGAAGTAGGTCACCTCAACATAGGCGCTGGCCGTATAGTTTACCAGGAGTTACAGCGCGTTAACCTTGCTGTAAAGAATGGAGAACTGGCTTCCAATAAAGTACTGATGGACGCATTCAATGTCGCAAAGACAAAGAATGTCACACTGCATTATATGGGCCTTGTAAGCGATGGCGGAGTCCATTCTCATATCAATCACCTGGAAGCCCTCTGCAGTCTGGCACAACAAAATAAGGTACCCAATGTTGTTGTGCATGCTTTTACCGATGGTCGTGACACAGACCCCAAAAGCGGTTATGCTTTCATCAAACAATTACAGGAACACCTCTCTAAAACTGGCGGGAAGCTGGCATCGGTTACGGGACGCTATTATGCTATGGACCGTGACAAACGCTGGGACCGTGTAAAACTGGCTTACGATGCATTGGTACATGGCACAGGCACAAAAACGAAAGACCCCCTTGCTGCAATACAAAACTCGTATTCCGAAAATGTAAGTGACGAATTTATAAAGCCACTTATAGTTTGCGATGACAAAGACCAGCCAATAGCCACAATAAAAGATGGCGACGTAGTGATCTGTTTCAATTTCCGCACAGACCGTTGTCGCGAAATAACTACTGTGCTGACCCAGCAGGCTTTCCCGGAACAAAATATGCTACCTCTCAGCCTGCATTATGTCACCATGACGGAATACGATAAAACCTTCAAAAATGTAGAAATTATATTCAACAATAAAGACCTTACACATACCCTCGGAGAAGTTTTGGCCGACAATGGCAAAAAACAGATCCGCATTGCAGAAACAGAAAAATATCCCCATGTTACCTTTTTCTTTTCAGGCGGACGCGAAAATGAATTCGATGGAGAAAAACGCATCATGATACCCTCTCCCCGCACAGTAGCCACCTACGACCAGAAACCCGAGATGAGCGCATACGAAGTAACAGAAGCAATCCTACCCGAAATAGAAAACCAAACAGCCGATTTTATTTGTCTCAATTTTGCCAATGCAGACATGGTTGGTCATACAGGCGTTTGGGATGCAGTAATAAAAGCTGTAGAAACAGTAAACAATTGTGTATCACGCATTATACCGCTTGCTTTGGAAAAAGGTTATGCAGTTTTCCTTACAGCCGATCATGGTAATGCAGACTATATGATAAATGATGACGGCACACCCAATACCGCTCATACATTAAATCCCGTTCCGCTGTTCTTTATTTCAAACGACTATAAAGGCAGCATAAGGCCTGGTAAACTGGGAGATATTGCACCAAGTATCCTGCATTATATGGGTCTGCCTATACCAAAAGAAATGACAGGAGAAATTTTAATAGACTAAAGGTTCTGTTCATTGCAGACAGCTAACTGTTCGCTGTTATCGCAGCGGCGCTATCCATGTTGCAGGATCAACTGGTGCCATTTTATCATTGGCACCCACCTTCCATAATTCAAAGTGTATCATCGGCACATTATCGTCATTCAGCATTACCGTGCCCAACTTTTGTTTTATATGCACATCATCCCCTTTCTTTACAATCACATTCTCCAGTCGTGAGTAAGCTGTAAAAAAGGCACCATGCTTTATAACGATCAGTTCTCCCATGCCCGGTATATAAGAAACACTTGCAACCGTTCCGTCAAACACAGCCCTGGCAGTGGCATTTTGTGCTGTCTGTATCTCCAGCCCCTCATTTTCAACCATTACTTTTTCTGCAACTGCATGGCGGTGTCTTCCGAAAGGCTCTGCGATAAAACCCTTTTCAACTGGCCATGGCAGGTTACCTTTATTCGCCTGGAAATTATTAGACAAGGCAGTAACTTCTGGTGTTAAGGATAAAGAATAAGAAGGTGTTGCAGAAGATCTGGCTGCCGGAACATTTGCAGCCGTGTTTGCCCCCGGCAATGTAGTAACTTTTATACCTGATGGGCGGTTGCCAGAAGGGGTATTAGCCATACCAGCTCTTCTTTCCTCAGCAGCTTTTTTCCTTGCCTCTTCCTCAGCTTGTCTGCGTGCCAGTTCTATCTCCCTGCGTATAATATCACTTATAGCCTTATCCAGCCGCTTAGAAATTTTCTTATTTTTCTCTATGTTACTTACCAATTCCTTTTCCTTGCCCTTCAGTTCCTGAACCACATGGTTCGTCTCTTCCGTTTCCTTCTTTAATTCCTGTGTTTGCTGCACCTGGCTGCTAAGCAATTCGTCTTTCTGCGCCTTCTGCGAATTCAGTACCCCTATCTTATGCTCTATCTCAGCCTTCGTGATACGAATCTGTTCCACCTGTTGCTTACGGTAATCCCTGAATTTTTTCAGGTAGCCCATACGTCTTATGGCATCGTTAAAATTGCTGGAAGAAAACAAGAAGGCCAGCATACCATACGAGCTGCGTGTTTCATAAGAATAACGGATAGACTGGGCATAACGTACTTTATATTGCTCCAGGGCCTGCCTCAGTATCAGCACTTCTGTAGCAGATGTCTGTATATTACTGCTGATATTGTCAATTTCATCGTTGATGTTATTGATCAGCTTCTGCCTTACTGCCAGCTTGTTTTCCAATGCATGCAACTGGCCCATAGTAGCATTCTTGTTTTTCTTGGTTTCGTCCAGTTGGCGCTGCGCATCGTCTATTTCGGCCTGTATTTGTTGCTTACGGCTCTCTAGGTCTGCGCGAGAGTATTGGCCGGGCTGCTGGGCCAGGCCATTAAAAGCAAACATAACACATATGAGAAAGCTTATTATCCGCATCCTGAGGCCTTAGTGAAAAACAAAAATAACTATTTCTTTCGCCTGCTCCGTATAAGTTCTCCAACATTCTTTCATTTATGATTTTTTTTACTTTTTAATTTCAGCTCCGGGCACCGTACAAATTATTACTTTTACACCCACGTTTGGTTCTTGATAAACAATCACGATCGCAAAATCATACATCATAATTTATCTATGCTATATTCAATGACAGGTTTTGGGCGCGCCGAGTCCACTATTAATGGCCGCCAGGTCGTAGTAGAAATAAAATCGCTTAATGGCAAACAATTCGACGTTAGCACGAAAATGCCACCCATATTACGATCTTACGAACTGGATATACGCAACCTGCTTAATAACCTCTTACTCCGCGGCACTATTGATCTTACAGTTACAGTAAAGCAGGAAGGGGCCTCAAAACCCATGACGGTAAATACGGGCCTGGCTGTTTTTTACTATGAGAGCATGTCACAGATCGCACGTCAGTTAAATATACCTGAAGATAATATCCTCTCCACACTCATGCGTATGCCCGAGGTAGTAGCGCCCGAACAGGATGTACTGCCCGAAGCAGAATGGGTACAGGTTCAGAAAGTAATTGAAGAAGCTGCACGCCTTTTGATGGAACACCGCAAACATGAGGGTTCTGCATTATATAAAGACATGCACCTGCGCATAAATAATATAGAATCTCTCCTTGAGGCAATACTCCCTCTTGAAGGCTTGCGTACCGAAAAGATCAGGACCAAACTTACTCAATGGCTCAGTGATATGTCAGGCAAAGACAATATAGACCCTAACCGCTTCGAGCAGGAAATGATCTATTATCTTGAAAGAATAGATTTTTCTGAAGAAAAAACAAGGCTGAAACAACATTGTATTTATTTTCACGATACAATAAATAAGCAGGAAATATCAATAGGTAAAAAACTGGGCTTTATATTGCAGGAAATTGCTGCCATCGCCCGCAAGCGCTTTGAAAAGCAGGGCATGAAAATCATGACCTCCACAAAGGTCGTGAAGGTTGAAAAAGGCGCCAACGACGTCACCTGCACGCTGGAAGATGAGAAGGGTGTCAAATCGACGATCAAGGCCGAGCGCATGATCTCCGCCGTCGGCGTTGTCGGCAATGTCGAGAATCTGGGGCTCGAAAAGCTTGGCGTGAAGATGGACCGCACGACAATCGTGACCGACGGGCTCGGCCACACCAATGTGCCCGGCATCTATGCCATTGGCGACGTCGCTGGCCCGCCGATGCTGGCCCATAAGGCCGAGCATGAAGGCGTCATTTGTGTCGAGACCATCAAGGGCATGCACACCCATGCGATGGACAAGTTGAAAATCCCGGGCTGTACCTATTGCCACCCGCAGGTTGCGTCCGTTGGCCTCACCGAAGCCAAGGCAAAAGAAGCTGGGTACACGCTGAAGGTTGGGCGCTTCCCGTTTGTGGGCAACGGCAAGGCGATTGCGCTGGGCGAACCTGACGGTCTGGTAAAGACCATCTTCGATGCCAAGACCGGCAAGCTGCTGGGCGCGCATATGGTGGGCGCGGAAGTGACCGAGCTGATCCAGGGTTTTGTCATCGCCATGAATTTGGAGACGACGGAAGAAGACCTGATGCACACGGTCTTCCCGCATCCGACCTTGTCGGAAATGATGCACGAGGCGGTTCTGGATGCGTATGGGCGTGTGATTCATACGTGAGGTGTGAGGCGGCATTATCCTTCTCCCTTGGGAGAAGGTGCCCGGCAGCGAACCCGGCTCTAGCCGGGGTTCGCCTCATCAACATTGCCCACATCGGACAGGTCCGATGTGGGGAGCCGGGCGGATGAGGGTGAGGCCTGCATCAACCCCCGCTCCTTGATCCCTCTCCTTGAATGGGGCACAAGGCGGCAGGCGTCGCGGCTCGCGGCGCGCTCGATTTGCCCTCAGCGAAGTCACCATGCCCCAGCGCCAATTTTCAGACCAAGCCTCGACCGCTCCGCTCCGTGTGGGGATCGCCGGGCTTGGCACGGTCGGCGCATCCGTTATCCGCCTTCTGTGGGGACAGGCCGATGCCCTGACCCATCGCACGGGTCGCGAAATCATCGTGACCGGCGTATCAGCGCGCGAAAAGGGGCGTGATCGCGGCATCGATCTCGCCGGTCGCACCTGGTTTGATGATCCTGTCGCGCTGGCGGCCTCGCCCGATATCGATCTCTTTGTCGAGCTCATCGGTGGCGATGAAGGCCCGGCGCGCATTGCGGTCGAAACCGCGCTGAAAAGCGGCAAGTCTGTTGTCACCGCCAACAAGGCGCTGCTGGCCAAGCACGGCATGGCGCTCGCCGCCCTTGCGGAAGCCAACCACGCGGCTCTGGCGTTTGAAGCCTCGGTCGCCGGTGGCATCCCG
Organism: uncultured Bacteroidota bacterium; assembly: GCA_903929655.1. Classification (GTDB taxonomy): domain Bacteria; phylum Bacteroidota; class Bacteroidia; order Chitinophagales; family Chitinophagaceae; genus JABDGU01. Next base: position 5,819 of record CAIYVS010000338.1, read on the forward strand.
GTTGTCAAAACACTGCGTGAAGGCCTTGCTGGCAATTCCATCGAGCGCGTTTATGGCATCCTCAACGGCACCTGCAATTACATCCTCTCGCGCATGGAGCGGGAGGAAATTTCCTTCGCCGATTGCCTGAAGGATGCGCAGGCGCTCGGCTATGCCGAGGCCGATCCGACCTTCGACATTGGCGGGTTTGATACCGCCCACAAGCTGTCGATTTTAACCTCGCTGGCCTTTGGCACGCGCGTGGATTCCGAAGCCATTCATGTCGAGGGGATTGATACGATTACCCTCGCCGATATCCGGGCGGCCACAGATCTTGGCTATCGCATCAAGCTGCTGGGCGTGGCGCAGCG
>CAIYVS010000339.1 GCA_903929655.1 uncultured Bacteroidota bacterium
ACGCAGCGGACGGCGGTTTATATACTGTACCTGTAGACAGGTATTATCCTAACGATTATGGTTTATACAACATGGCCGGCAACGTATCTGAGTGGACAAGTTCTTCTTATTTCACTACTACCTACCAGACCGTAGCAGATATCAATCCTGAGATAGAATACAAAATGCGTGAAAATGATCCTCAATGGATGAAACGTAAAGTAGTACGTGGGGGAAGCTGGAGAGATGTATCATTTTACCTGCAGGTTAGTACCAGGGATTTTGAATATGCTGATACTGCAAAATCATACATAGGTTTCCGTTGTATTTACCAGGAAATCGCTCCTGCATTAACTAACAGGCGTGAATTGCGTTAATCGATAGATAACACACAGTAATTAACTCTTTTTAAAATAAGCAAAAAATAACGAAATATCATGAATTTAGCCATTTTTGTTCATACAGAGAAAGGTAAGTATGTTAAAAATCTCCTTATAGGAGTTGGGGCATCTATTGTGTTGCTGGGAGCATTGTTCAAAATTCAACACTGGAATGGTGCAGGTCCAATGCTTACAGCAGGTATGATGACTGAAGCGATCATATTTGCGATGTTAGGTCTGTTACCCCCTCCAAAGGATTATTACTGGGAGCGTTATTATCCTAATCTGGATGAAGATCCGGTAGTTGAGGCCTATCGCCGTGGTGTTAAGTTTGAATCAAAAGGAGTTAAACCCAGCAAGTCATTAGATCAAATGCTTGAAGAGGCACATATTACACCCGCTAACCTGAAGCGTTTGAGTGAAAATTTTCAACGTTTTGGAAATACGGTTGACCAGATCAAAGATATCAGCGATGTAACTGCTGCAACAAATGTTTATTCTGCCAGTGCACGTGAAGCTGCTGAGGCTTTAGGCCAAATGAAGAATACTTTCCAGGGAGCTACTCAGACTATGAATGTATTTAACTCGGCTGCTGATGATACTGCAAGGTTCCATGAGCAAGTAGTTGTATTATCGAGGAATCTGGGTACATTGAATGGTATTTACGAAGTAGAATTGCAGGATGCGAATAATCATCTGAAGGCAATGAATAAATTTTACAGTAACCTGGTAAGTGCTTCGGATGCTATGGCATCAAGTGCTACGGATGCTGTGGCAGCTAAGGAACAAATTGCTCTCCTATCTAAGAATCTAACAGTTCTGAACCAGGTATATGGCAATATGCTTTCTGCTATGCAGGGCCGCTAATTGTTGAAGTAAATAAAACGGATTGGTATTTAATTTATTATTATAAAATAAGAACATAAAGAATGTCCTTACCTAAAGAGACGCGGCAGCTGATGATCAACCTGATGTACTTGGTGTTGACAGCCTTGCTTGCCCTTAATGTGTCTAACGAAATTCTGCATGCTTTCAAAGTAATCAATCGCAGTATTGATAAATCCAACTCATCAATTGAGAATAAAAATGAAGAGTTGTATGCGAACTTCCTTGAAAACGAAAAACAGGCAGGAAAGTATGAGAGAGTGCACCCTTTTAGGGTTAAAGCTGATGAAGTAAAGAAAGAGGCAGATGAGATGTTTGCGTATCTTAAAAACTGGAAGGAAAGAATTATCACAGAGTCAGGTGGGACTTCTCCTGCTGAACCGGGTGACGAAGACAGTGTGCGTATTAACAGGGAGGATAATATAGATGCAACTACACATATGCTTGTTGAGAAAGGTGGTGGTGATACCTTGAAGAAGAGATTAACTGATTTAAGAGCTTCTATGCTTGCTCAGCTTTCTCCTGCAGATCAGAAATTATTGGAAGCTCAATTACCATTGAGAATAGAACAGCCACATAAATCTGAAAATAATCCAGGTGCTGATTGGAAGGTGAGTTATTTCCACAATATGCCTACAATGGCTGCTATTACTTTGATTGCTAAATTTCAGAATGATATTCGTAATAGTGAATCTCAAATTATCAATAAACTTTTCGAAGAAGCGCACTCATCAGATATTAAGTTTGATGCTATCAAGGCCATAGCTGTTCCGAAAAATAGTTATGTGCTGGCAGGGCAAAAAGTGGAAGCGGAAATTTTGCTTGCTGCGTATAATAAAAGTGTGCAGCCTATCGTGTCTCCTTCAACCGGACGTATTGTAACTACTAAAGAAGGTGTTGCTGACTGGGAGGGAGTTGCGTCGGGTGTTGGTTTACAGACTGTAAGAGGCCATGTTTCCATGAACTTGGGTGATCATATGGCAAACGAGGAATTCAGTTTCCAGTATATGGTGGGTTCGACAGGTGCTTCTATGCAGTTGGATAAGATGAATGTATTCTATATTGGAGTACCTAATCCAATCACGGTTAGTGCTGCTGGTTATTCATTGGAAGATATATCTGTGAGTATACCTGGTGCCACTGTTACTGCCGGTAAAGAAAAAGGTCATTATGACGTAATGGTTAATACCCAGGGTAAGGTTAATGCTGCTATTATGGCTAAAACTCCAACTGGTCCTAAGCAAGTTGGAGTTCAGGAAATACGTGTAAAAATGATTCCTGACCCTGTGGCTGAAGTAGGTGGTAAATCTTTTGGTGTAATGGGAGCGTCTATTTTCAGGGCTCAGATAGGTATCGTTGCTGCTTTAAAGAATTTCGACTTTGATGCGAGGTTCCAGGTTATCAGCTTTGAGTTTGCAGTTGTGCCCAAGAGGGGCGAGTATATAGGTCCATATGCAGTTGGTTCTCCCAGGTTTGAATCAAGTGGTGATTGTATAAAAGCAATCTCCAGGGTTAGACCAGGCGATCGTGTGTTTATGGAAAATATTAAAGCAAAAGGCCCTGACGGACGTGTTCGTAATTTGGCACCAGTTTCGTTTTTATTAAATTAATAATTAACTTAGCATTAAAATCAAATAAGGAATGAATATCCTACAATCATACAGACTTGCCGCATCAACTGCACTACTTTTTATTAGTTGCGCAGCACTTGCACAACCTTCAATGACTGATCAGGCTTTGCAAAACAATGCTTCCGGCGCAGTTAACACCAACTGGCAGCCATCTTTGGTAAAAGACGGGGTTTATGACCGTACGCCGCACGTATCAATAGCATTAGCCTGGCAGAGTGAGAGAGAAGCTGATATTATGTGGAAGAAGAGAGTGTGGAGAGAAATTGATACACGTGAAAAACAAAACGTTGCATTCCGTTTTCCCGGTGATGAAAACAGTGGCGGTGGTTATTTCATTGAAATTGTAATTGACGCCATTAAAAGAGGTAAAATCAAAGCTTACTCTAATTTTGACGACCGTTTTACAACAGCTTTGACTAAAGATCAGGTTTTGGAGCTTGTTTCTGGTAAACTGGATACTACTTATGTTGAAGATCCGGTAACTGGTAATAGGATCATGAAGGTTACTAAAAGAGACTTCAATCCGGATGAATATACTAAATACCGCATTAAAGAAGATGTGTTATTTGACCGTAATTTAGGTCGCCAGGTAACCAGGATCATTGGTTTGGCTCCTTACAAGGACATTTATAACGAAGACGGTTCTTATCGTGCATCGCAAGCACTGTTCTGGATATATTATCCTGAAGCCAGGAGTGTGTTAGCGCAGTATGAGGTTTTCAATCCTGATAATGATGTTGCGCGTATGACTTGGGATGATTATTTTGAAAATCGTTTCTTCTCCAGCCGTATTATCAAGGTTAGCAATCCTTTCAATTCAAGTTTCAAAGAAGGTGGTTCAACCAATATGGAAGCTCTTTATCAGGGTCAACGCACTGCTGAGATGTTATTTAATAAAGAACATGATATGTGGGTTTATTAATACCTGCTAACTATAATATTCGAGACGCCCGATGTTTGGGGCGTTTTTGTTTATGGGGTGGTTTAGAAATTTTGGGTTTTCAATGTTATCTTGCAGGGCATAATTTTTTTCATGAGCAAGCCTAGAATTGAAGTGTGCCTGTCTCCGGCGCTTTTACATTTGTATGATACCAGGAATACTGTTGTAGTAATTATTGATATTTTCAGAGCCACCTCTACGATAAGCGCTGCATTGGATAATGGTGCGAAGTGCGTGATACCTGTGGCGAGTGTGGAGGAATGTATAGAACTTGGGGTGCAGATAGATAATAGCATTACAGCGGGTGAGCGGGATGGAAAGGTGGCAGAAGGCCTGCAGCATGGTAATTCGCCGTTGGAGTATCCCAGGAGCTTTATTGAGGGGAAAACGCTGGTTTTGACTACCACTAATGGGACCAGGCTGCTGCATATGATTGAGGGGGCATCTGAGATCGTAATCGGGTCTTTTCTGAACCTGGATGTGGTTTGCGGGTATCTGGTTGATAAGGGGCAAAATGTGCTGCTGGCGTGTGCATCGTGGAAGGACAGGTTTAACCTCGAGGATACTTTGTTTGCGGGGGCGGTGGTGTATAAGACGATGGGTAGTTTTGAAATGAATTGTGACAGTGCAAGGGCCGCAAGACATTTGTATATGGCTATAGAAGGGAAGGGGCACCTTATTGAGTTTTTGAGGGATAGTTCTCATTATTTGCGTTTATCTAAATTTGGGCTGGAAAGGGATATGGAGTATTGTGTGACGCCTAATCTGCACCCGGTGCTGCCGGTGCTGAGAGGTAGGGAACTGGTGGTGGTATAGTTATAAGTCATTTGTAGATAGTCGTGGGTTGTTTTGTCAGGGTGTATGAAATATGGGTTAAGCCTGTTAGTAGGGCAGACACTTTTTTGTGATTGTATTGATTTAAATCATTGATTATCAATTACTTGTTTATTTTTTAAGATGCCAGATCGGTGTCTTTTTTTGTCCTTTGGTGGACATTTTTTCCTGCGGGAGTGTTCTTTCTTTTGTCTTGGCCTATTAAGTGGATAGGTTGCTTCGTGCCTCGCAATTGCCGCGTCTTTGCCAAATCGCTCCGCGTGGCCCCGGCATAGCTCTACTACGTGTTGCGTGGGAGTACTCCGATCTTGGGGCACTGCGTTTTGCTTGTTTCCAATTTGGCTGATTGATTGGGGATAGTTTCGGACGACTGATGAAAGTTGAGTGCAGTTGTGAATAGCAAAAATGTGTCTTTGCAAATTCTCAGGGTCAGATTTCCAATGGAACTATTTTTTCCGCTTTCCGTTTTTTGGAATTTTTTTTTCATGTCTTTTCTATTTTTTAAGAAGTGTTCATGAGAAAAGTTCCGCTTTTTTGTTGGTTTTGTTGGTTTAATATGTTTTATTTATTTGATTTTCAATTATTTACAACGATTTTCCTTTCTAAACTATTTTTTCCGCTTTTCTTCCTAATGGGGACATTTGGTTTCCTTTTTGGGCTGTTTGGGTGCCTTTTGGTGGTTTTTGGTTTCCTGTTTTTACCGGGAGGCGGGATGTTTGGTGTTTTCCATTGTCCTGCGGGAGTGTTCATTTCTTTGGGTGGCCTATTAAAATGGACAGGTTGCTTCGTTCCTCGCAAGGCCACCTTCTGATAAATCGCTCCGCGTATCAGAAGGATAGCTTGGCGGCGTGTTATGCAAGTCGCTCGATTATGAACATCTCGATGATTTTTTATTTGCGTTCATGAGATCGTTCGTTTCTCTCACTTTGTTGTGGGGCACTGGCTTTTCGCTTG
>CAIYVS010000340.1 GCA_903929655.1 uncultured Bacteroidota bacterium
AACCTGTTTTTTTAATAAGTGAAAATACGAAATAATAGAATAATCGTTAGTTTTACTCTATGTCAGTCACCTGCCTCAATTGTAACACGGTTTATGAAGGTAAGGATTGCCCCGAATGCGGGCAGAAGGCCAAAACCGAAAGGGTCACTTTTTCAAGCATCCTGCACGATATTCCACATTCTATTTTTCATGTGGACAAGGGCGTATTTTATACCTTAGTTCAGCTATTATATAGGCCGGGGAAAGCTGTAAAGGAGTACCTGGCGGGTAGGAGGGTAAACTATTTTTTGCCTTTTGCCTATCTGTTTTTGTTGTCAGGTATCACTGCCTTTATTACCCACCAGAAACTCGACTACTTATTGTCCCAGGGCAAAGTGGCGACCTTCACTAATTCATATATTCCCTATCTGCCTGCAGCCATTCTTTACAATAAGTACCCTGCACTTTTATTTTGCACGCTTATACCGCTCATATCGCTTTTCAGCTGGTTGCTTAACCTGGACAGTAAGTATAATTATTGGGAAAATATCATCTTGAATACTTACCTCATCGCACAATTCAATTTATTTTTTGCTATTAATGATATCATAATAAGCATACATTATTATGGCTCTTTAACACCTATGTTAGTTTGCTTTTTCTGCTATATCGGTTTCGCCTATTACCAGTTCTTTCCGGGGAAATCTGCGTTTATTGATATTCTGAAGAAGATCGTCCTGTTCGGGGTCATAGTGGTTATGGTACTTACAAGTCTCACTTTTTCCGGACTAATGACCAGGTGGTGGTGGTAAGATCAATGTAATGTGCAAATCCAGGTCTCTCCTGGTACCCTGTTTACGTTCGTATCGCAAATATTCTGGGCATCGCTTTGGGTCTGTTTGCCAAGGTCGGCAGTATAAACTACATTATTATTATAAGTACATGAGCAAGTGAAGCGCTTCTTGCAGGAACTGAAAACAAAAACATTCAATGATGCAAAAAGGATAATGCCGATGGTTTTCTTCATAAGTCGCAGGGGATTTGTTTGTAAAAGGATATTTATTTAGTAAGAATTAAAAATACAAATAAAAAACCAATAACAAATATCGTTTCCGAAAACATTCATTCTTTACATTTGCAATATGAGGCACTTGATTATTGGTCTTTTCATAATACTATACAGCTCTGGTATATCCAACGCACAAAGCGCGGAGGATAAGCTTAAAATATATGATCCGCAAGCCGATGCCTATGAGGAAATACACCACGCGGTTATGCAAGCTATGAAAGAAAACAAACACATATTATTACAAATTGGTGGTAATTGGTGTATATGGTGCATGAGGTTTAATAAACTGGTGACAAGCGATACAACGTTAAAGGGAATAATTGACAGCAATTATATTATCGTACACATTAACTACAGCCCCGAGAATAAAAACCTGAAAGTACTGGAAAGCCTTGGCTACCCTCAGCGCTTTGGTTACCCTGTTTTTGTAGTCATGGATAGTCATGGTAACAGGCTACACACCCAGAACTCAGCATACCTTGAAGAAGGACAGGGATATAGTAAAAAGAAAGCAGAAGAATTTTTAAGACAATGGTCACCCGCCGCCCTGGACCCCAATACGTACAATAAACAGGAACATAAATGACATTGATAACTCCGGCCACAGCATCAGACATACCACTGATACGTGAATTGACATACAAAATATGGCCACAAACATATTCACCCATTCTGGCAAAAGAGCAAATTGAATACATGCTGGATAAGATGTATAGCCCGGCATCTTTGGAACAGCAGATGAATAGCAAACATTTTTTTATTATCGGTCGTGACGAAAAGGATGTTCCTGTAGGATTTGCTTCCTATTCAGAAATAGAAAAAGAGATATTCAAATTACATAAATTATATGTATTGCCAGCCAGGCAGGGGCAGGGCATTGGCAAAGATTTATTAGAATTCATCACCAACGATATCAGGTTTATGGGTGCAAAAGCATTAGACCTGAATGTGAACCGTTACAACCACAATGCCAAAGCTTTTTATGAAAAGAATGGTTTTATTATAATTAGAGAAGAAGACATTGATATAGGTGGCGGCTACTTTATGAATGATTTTGTACTGAGACTATATTTGGATTAAATTCCGAACGCCACCTGTATACCGCCCCAGACATGATAATTGCCTGTATTAAATTCACGGCTTAGAAAAGACTGGAAATATTCAATATATAGCTTCCTGTATTGTACCACAAACCCAAAACGGTTCTGTAATACGATCCTCGAAATATTTCCTGCATCAATTACATATGGGCTGGTCCTGTTAAACACGCCGCCCTGTAAGGTAGCATCATATCCCACAAGATATATTTCCGGGTGTTCATAAGCATAAATACGGAAATTGTGTTTGTCCGCAGATGTATTGCTGAAAGGCGAATCAAAATAACCACTCATGATAGTCATACCCAAAGCAGTTTTATCACTGAGAGTACCAATTCGTCCCATTGCGTTCGCATCCAGCGAAAATACTTTTCCATAAGAAAGTATTTGCTTTTCATAATCCACCTGGTAGTTTAGTATTACATCATTGTTCAACTGGTATTGCCAGCCATGTGGATGCACACCATTCAGCCAGCCATGAATGGTTGTTTGCATTTCTTTGCCGCCCGCACCTGCACCAATAAGTCCTGTATTCAGGCTCGTTGAAAACCTTTGTTTATTTTGTTCATCAATGCCAATAAGAAAGGTTTTAAGAAACAAACACGCAGTAAATGGCCTGTCTCCATACTGGATATCATCACTACGGATAGTTGTTGGCGTATATGCATCATGCTCTGCGCCAATGCCATATTTTATGTCGCCATAAGCCGGGTGTATCAACAATTTGCTGAGTATAAACTTTTTCAAAGCGGGGCTTACCAATTCCATGTGGATACCCTGTGTATAATATATATCAGTTGCCGAGAAAAAGTCGTTCTCATAATTTATCCGGAAATAGCTATCGGTATTAATATTCTTGAACGAAAGAGTATTGTCAATAGCCTGCGCACTTGATAGGATAGGGTAGCAAATGAATAAAATACAAACAACGTATGGGATGCCTCGCATAAACTAATATACGGGTATTTTCAGCAAAGAGTTTGAAAAGCTCCTCAGCAGATACCGGGAAGCAATCTATTCTTGAAAAACTTTTTCTAGTTCTTTTATTTTAATATTTTAGCCAAATCATTGATTTTCAAATAGTAAAAATGCGAAACACAATTAAACTCTTATTTACCTATCTCTTTTTCTCGCTATTGATGCCATTTAGGGGTTTTGCCCAAACCGATACTATCTACTATGATATAAAGTGGAAAATAACAACTAAAGATCACGCTTCTTATTATCGTATAGCCACCAAACAAGACGATGGCAAGTACAAAATTGAAGATCATTTTCTGAATGGACATCTGCAAATGAGCGGCTATTCCCTCAGTCCTCGCGATGAAGACGATAATGGCAAAACCGGTTATTATATTTATTATGATTCATCAGGCAATAAAACAAGCGAGGGGCCATATGAAAATAATAAACGTTCAGGTGAATGGAAGTTTTACTATCATGGATTTTTAGTTTCAAACCCCAACTTAATAAACGATGTTGGTAATGGTCCTGCAATATATTACGACTCAACTACACATATTAAAATATCAGAGGGTAGCTATATTAATGAAAAAAGATCAGGTCAATGGACCTTTTATAATTCACGCACCGGTACAATAAGATTAACACAAACTTTAAAGAATGGGTTACTGGACGGTGAGGCAATTTACTACGATACTTTGGGTAATAAGAGGGCTCAGGGTCTTTTTAAACAAGGTTTACTTGTTGGTACCTGGAAGTATTATTATAATGGTGCTTTAGTATCAGAAGAGAATTATGAAAAGGACACGCTGAATGGTCCTGCTGTTTATTATGATTCAATTAATCATTCAAAAAAAAGCGAAGGGAGTCATCTTAATGGCAAAAGAATAGGCTTGTGGACTTTTTACAATACCAAAAATGGAAAGATTAATGTTACAACAAATTATGAAAATGGTTTACAGGAAGGCGAAGCAATAGCTTATGATAGTTTAGGTAAAAAAATCGCGGAATACAGTTTTAAGCGGGGTATGCGTAGTGGTAAGTGGAAGTTGTACGTCAATGGGTTCTTAAGAAGTGAACAAAATTTTGAAAATGGAGTTTTAAATGGAACTAGTATATTTTATGATTCATCTACAAATAATAAAGCAGCTGAAGGAGATTATTTGAATGATGAGAAAACAGGTATTTGGAAGTTTTATTCGCCAGCAGCAAAAAAAATAGTCTCCACAGAAACTTATGAAAATGGATTGCTTGATGGAGAAGCCATAAATTATGACAGCAATGGTAGTATATTATCTCATAAATACTATTCGCATGGTGAGCGCAATGGTTCACTAAAATATTATAATAATGGTGAGATAGTATCTGAGTTGAATTTTAAAAATAATGCTTTGAATGGATACGCAATCTATTACGATTCTGCTAACCATAATAAAAGAAGTGAGGGGCTATATAAAGATGATAAGAAGGATAGTACATGGACATTCTATGATACTAAAAGAAAACAGATCAAGGTCCTCGAAAATTATCAAGATGGAGCATTGGATGGAGAGATGATCTACTTTGATACACTGATGCGTAAAGATTTTATTAAACATTACAAGCACAATGTGCCTGATGGTAGCTATACTGAATACTATAATGGTTTTCCGGTTAAAGAATGTATATACAAAGATGGCTGGCTGAATGGGAAAATGATTTATTACGACTCTTTTGCGCATACAATGAATAGTGAAGGGGAGTTTAAAGATGATGAAAGAAGTGGAACCTGGAATTTTTACGATGTGAAAACCGGGAATATTTCATCTGTAAAAACATATGACGGAGAGAACCCCCGAATGTTTTATAGCATTGAGTATTATCCCAACGGCAGCAAATATTATGAAGGGGAATATTATGAAGGAAAGTGTATAGGTACCTGGAAATATTACTTCCAAAACGGTGCATTGGCAGGAGAAACATACTATAATGACATGGGCACTAAAGGCAAACAAGTCGTTTACGATTCGATAACACGTAACATTATTGCTAAAGGTGCCTTTGAGAACGATAATAGGGAAGGCATATGGCAATATTATTATCCCAATGGGGAAAAGAAATTTGAAGAAAATTATAAGTCCGGTTTATTGCAAGGTAAATATGCTTGGTACGATTCTTTAGGATATAAAAGGTTGGAAGGGAAATTTGAAAATAATAGTAAAACAGGCACTTGGAAATATTTTTTTGATAAAACTAAAGATGTTTGGATAAAAGTAGCTTACAGTAAAGATTCTCTGACGGGTGATCTTACAACATATTATCCTGATGGCAATTTGAAAAGAAAAGA
>CAIYVS010000341.1 GCA_903929655.1 uncultured Bacteroidota bacterium
ATATTTATTTAAAAAAAAATTGTAGATTCACATTCAGTTTAATTCGATAAATTTACCTACATTAGGCGTTCAAAAATTATTTCTACTAAATTATTTATATACTATGATACGAAAATTACTTTCAACAATTGTAGTTGCGCTTTTTTCTCTTGGTGCTTACGCTCAGCCCCAGGGCTGGTCTTATAATTTGCCTATCACTATAAACAACACCAATTCGATGTTGGTTAATTATACAATGCCGATTGTTGTTAATACGCAAGCATTGATCGCGGCAGGTCATATGCAGCCAAATGGAAGCGATATTCGTTTTGGAACACCATGTACGGGGACAAAGATGTATAACTTTTTTATAGACAGCGGTATCAATACGACTTCGACGCTAATCTATGTTCAAATAGATACATTGATGCCCAACCAAAGTTTGATCATCTATATGTATTATGGCAATCCGAATGTAGCTCCGGCTTCGACCTTAGGTGTTTTTAGTGGTCCTAAATCAATGGACGCACCTCTTGCTACGACTAGTACCACTACCGTTGGAAGTGGCTCTTATACGGGTTATAATTCTTATACTTTTGGTGCGAGGTTTAAACCCAACCAGAATATTATAGTAACTCATCTTGGAAGAAAGTGCTATACAAACACTTCGTATTTAGTAACCCTATGGGATAATTCAGGAAACATCTTAGCACAGTCAAATGTTTCGGGTACTCAAAATACATTTGATTATACACAGTTATCTACTCCGATCATGTTGACCGCGGGGACTACATATACTGTTAGCGTGTATTACGGCACTTCAAATACGGGTTATTTTTATGCTTACAACTCTTCTACCATCCCACTTTCCCCAGAAATTACCTTCGTTGGTGGTTATGCCAATACCGGTGGTGTCAATACTTACCCCACATCGAATTGGTTTGGCCCAACTGAGTTTTATGGTCTTGCCGACATAAAATATTATTATGCAAGCTCAGTAAATAATCCACCAAGTTATTTTATCGGTACACAAAACAGCGGGGGCATTACAGGACAACCAAGCAATCTTGCAGTTTGCGTTGGTAATACAGGAAGTTTCAGTGTTTTTTCTCCGGCAAATAACTCTACAAATTTCTGGCAGAAGAAACAGGGAGCAAACTGGATAAACCTTACTAACGGCAGTCCTTATTCTGGGGTTAATAGTTCGACACTTACCATTAGCGGAGCGAGCCTGGCCATGAACGGTAACCTTTACAGGGACAGTGTATCGAACAGTTGTGGTTCTGGTGTGAGCAATACAGCAAGTATAAATATTATTCAGAGCACACCCATCATTCCTTATGCTACTGTGAGCGGTCCTAATCCTGCTTGTGCGAATCTCAATGCTTTATATACTGTTACGACGAATGTTAATGGTGCCTCTTACCAATGGATGCTGAATAATACTTTAGTATCTACCAGTGCATCATATGCATTTCAGCCAAATAATAACGACCATTTATATGCTATTGTAAGTGCACCAAGCAATGGTAATTTTGGTTGTTACTCTTTACCTACTGCTGTGTCTAACCAGATGATTATAACAACAGGCAACAATTTTACGCCGGTTGCTACGGTGGTAGCAAATGAGACCAATGTTTGTGATGGTACGCAAATTAATTTTAGCCTGCAAAGCAATGTATACAGCGGCAATTATCAGTGGCATGTAAACGGCCAGCCTGCAGGACAGAACTTACCGGGTTATACATATATACCAGCAAACGGAGACCAGGTAAGTTGTACGGTTACTGTTCCACCTAATGGTTGTTATAATTTACCATTAATCTCAAGTTTGCCTTTGGCTATTACTACCACTCCAAACATTACCCCTGTTGTAAGCCTTAATGCTCCGGCCAGTGTAGCTGCAGGCAGCCAGGTTAATTTATCTTTAAGCATACTGAACCTGCAAGCGAATTATTATATTTTGTGGTATAAGAATGGTGTGCGTTTTGATTCTACTTTAACAGCATCTGCTTCGTACACTAAAGGGCAAGGCACTGACTATATTGTTGCGAAATTATTTCCTGTATCAGACGCAAGCATCGGCGCTTGTTATGCTAATGTAACATCGAGCCAGAAGGTTGTTGCTAACTCTACTGCTTCTGTAAATACAATAGGCGCTGAAAGTACAGTTTCTGTTTTCCCTAATCCGTTTAGCAGCGAGATAAGTGTGGATGGATTGCAAGCGGGAGATAGGGTTTGTATATACGACATAACAGGAAGAGTTGCCAGCGAGGTTTGGAATATTGAAAACAATGACCAGCAAAAATTCAATATCAACAATATTTTACCGGGTACTTATTTCCTGAAGGTTGTGAACAGCAATGGCAATGCCAGGTCTGTAATTACATTGCAGAAATTATAGTAGTTGACCTTATAATTTTTATGACCCCGGTAGCAGCGCTACCGGGGTTTTTTGTGCATGTAATGATATGTTTTCATTTGTTGAAGTATTTTTTAAGCCGGAATGATCTGTATAGTGTATGCTCCTATGTTTTTGTTTGCCTCATCGTTACCGGATATGCTGAGCCCCTGGCTGGGCAGAAATAAATAATCCTGGTGATTGGCGTGGAACATAGTGGGGTAGTTTTTTTCATCCAGCTGGGGCTGGTCGTCATCGAGCGAAATAAATATGGTGCCGGTATAGTGGTATGAGGCAGGGGTTATATAAACATCTGTTTTAATGGTGATGGATCTGGCAGGTAGTTGGAAATGGATGGTGGCTGGAAAAATGATATTGCCATTATCGTCGCGGAGCTGAAATGCTTCTATGAATTTATTTAGTTCTTCGAGGGATTTGCTTTCGTTGGGTGTCATATGAGGTAAAGATAGCGGTAAGTGGTGATCGGACTATGTATGGGGCATGTGAAAAGGCTTATAAACGTTAAACATAAATTAAGTTTATGTATAGAGTTGGGTAGTGGTTTATTTTCAGTACCTTTGCGGGCTGAAACAGGGCCTTTCCTTTTTGTTCCCATAGAAGGAGGGGCTTATTTATTAAAACGGGAAAAGCATTAAAAAAAAGTTTTTTCATTTCCGGAGGGAAATGGATTAGTTTCTGAGGGGTTTTTATGGATATTCGGAATATTGCCATTATTGCACACGTTGATCACGGCAAGACGACTCTTGTAGATAAGATATTGCATGCGACGCATGTTTTCAGAGATAACCAGGAGACGGGTGAGCTGATCATGGACAGTAATGACCTGGAACGTGAGAGGGGTATTACGATTTTTAGTAAAAATGCTTCTGTTAATTATAAAGGGGTAAAAATTAATGTTATTGATACTCCGGGCCACGCTGATTTTGGGGGTGAGGTGGAAAGGGTGTTGAAGATGGCTGATGGTGTGTTGCTGCTGGTGGATGCTTTTGAGGGTCCGATGCCGCAAACGAGGTTTGTGCTGCAGAAGGCCTTACAACTGAATTTGCACCCGATTGTGGTGATAAACAAGGTGGACAAGCCAAATTGCCGCCCGGAAGAGGTGCATGATGCTGTGTTTGAATTGTTTTACCAGCTGGACGCTACGGAAGAGCAGTTGAATTTCCCGACTTTATATGGATCGAGCAAGCAGGGCTGGTTTAATACTTCGCTTACGCAGACTGAAAATATTGATGCTCTTTTAGATACGATACTGGAAAAGGTACCTGAGCCTTTAGCAAGCGAAGGCCCCTTACAAATGCAGATAACTTCGCTGGATTATTCGTCTTTCTTAGGGAGGATTGCGATAGGCAAAGTGCTACGCGGCACGGTGAAGGAAGGCCAGAATGTGATGCTTTGCAAGGTAGACGGAACTTTTGTGCGCAGCAAGGTGAAAGAGCTTTATGTGTTTGTGGGTATGGGCAAAAAGAAGGAAACAGAGGTGAAGGCGGGTGATATTTGTGCAATTGTTGGGATCGAGGGTTTCCAGATAGGTGAGACTGTGGCTGATTTTGAAACGCCGGAAGCTTTGGTGATTGTGCCGATAGATGAGCCGACGATGAATATGCAGTTCGGGATCAATAATTCGCCTTTCTTTGGAAAGGAGGGTAAATTTGTAACAAGCCGCCATATTCGTGACAGGCTAATGAAGGAGCTGGAGAAGAACCTGGCGATGAGGGTGAAGGATACGGATGATGCAGATAAATTTTTGGTATATGGACGTGGTATATTGCATTTAAGTATACTGGTGGAAACAATGAGAAGAGAGGGTTATGAACTGACTATAGGGCAGCCCCAGGTAATAGTGAAAGAAATAAATGGCAAGAAATGTGAGCCTTATGAGGTGCTGGTTGTGGACGTTCCGGCTGAGTTCAGCGGGAAGGTGATAGACCTGGTGACACAACGTAAGGGCGAAATGCATGTGATGGAAACTAAGGGGCAAATGCAACACCTTGAGTTTGAGATACCATCGAGGGGATTGATAGGTTTACGTTCGCAGATGTTGACCAATACTGCTGGTGAGGCTGTGATGGCACATCGTTTTGATGAGTATAAACCATGGAAAGGCAATATACCGGGCAGGAATAACGGGGTTTTACTGGCTAAAACGGGCGGTAATGCTACGGGTTATTCGATAGACAAGCTACAGGACAGGGGCGCATTTTTTATAGATCCGGGACAGGAAGTATATAGCGGCCAGATAATAGGTGAACATATTAAGCCCGGAGACCTGGTGGTGAATATTGTGGAGGCTAAAAAGCTGACAAATATGCGTGCCAGTGGTACGGACGACTCGGTACGGATAACGCCCAAGATACAAATGACACTTGAGGAATGTATGGAATATATTCAACAGGACGAGTGTATAGAAGTGACGCCGCAGAGCATACGTTTGCGTAAGATAATGCTGGATGAAGAAGACCGTAAAAAGTTCCAGAAAATGATGAAATCGGAGGCATAAAAGCAGGCTGCATCTACTATAAAATGAGCAGGGTTAATTAAATATTATAATATTTAATTAACCCTGTTTTTTTATACACATCTTTTTTGAAAAAAAAAAAGATTTTATTAAGATATTCCCGCAATAAATTGTTAATATTGTTGCTATTGTTTCCTTAGAATTGGCGAATTGTCAGTTTTAAGTAATCATTTTACGCTATTACCCAACTTAAAACGAGATTTTCATTGTCTATAAAGTATATATAAATGAGCATTGACTTTATGAAAAAACATTACGCACTATTACAAGGAGGGGCAGGAATGAGGAGTTTTATGGGGAAGTTTGGATTGGTAATAGCTGCTCTTTTACCAAGCGTAAAGGCTATGTCGCAAGTACCTATTGTGACTGTAAATACCCCAGGAGCCTGTACGACGGGTAATCTTACTGTAACAAGCAGCATACAGCCGCTGAGTATAGCATGGACAGGACCTAGTTCGGGAACTGTGAATGCTACATGGGTTGCGAGTGGTACAAAAATTGCAGGCAATAGCCAAGGCTCTGGCCTCAATCAGTTAGATAATCCCAACGGGCTTTTTCTTGATGCCAGCGGAAATTTATATGTTGCTGATTTTAACAATAATCGTGTAATAAAATTCACTCCTCCTTTTAACCCAAGCAATAATGGAACGATTGTTGCGGGTACGGGAACGGCGGGTAGTGCCAACACACAACTGAACGGGCCTACAGCTGTTTATGTAGACGGTTCGGGGAATATATTTGTTTGCGACCAGGGCAATAACCGTGTGATGGAATGGTCATCACCATATTCAAGTGGTACCTGCGTAGCAGGTGGTAATGGTTTTGCATCCGGCAATACAGCACTTGCTGCGCCGTTTGGTTTATACCTGGACGGAAGCGGAAATTTGTATGTAGGTGATAAAAGTAATAACCGTGTTCAGAAAATTACTGCAGCACAAATAGCATCTGCAACTGCGGGACAAACTTCTGCGTCAGTTTCGGGCACTACGGTATTAGGCGGTAATGGTACAGGTTCGGGTACTACCCAATTGAATTTTCCTTCAGGCGTATTTATTGATGCCGGTGGCAACCTGTATGTAGCCGATTACAATAACAACCGTATTCAAAAAATTACTGCAGCACAAATAGCAGGTGCGACTGCAGGACAAACTTCTTCATCAGCAATTGCAACAACAACTGCTGGTGGTAACGGAGCCGGTACAGCAGCAAATCAACTGAACCATCCGAATGGTGTTTTCGTGGATTGCGCAAACAATATTTATGTTGCCGACTACAGCAATAACCGTATACAACAATGGTTGTCCGGTTCGGGCAGCGGCAGTACTGTTGCCGGTTCATCATCGGGTACTTCCGGTTCATCATCCAGCTTATTAAATCTTCCTTCGGATGTGGTACTGGATGCAAGCGGCAATTTGTTTGTAACGGATTACAATAACAGCCGTGTTCAGGAATTCACGCCTACCATTGTTAATACATTTGCTTATACACAGCCCGGAACATATACGGCTACTGTAACTACTTTTACGTGTGCAACAGGCAGCAACAATGCTACAACTACTACCAGCCCTGCTATATCAACACAGCCAGTTGCTGCAACTGTATGTGCAGGCTCTTCGGCCAGTTTTACAGTAGTTGCACCAACCACCAACCCTATTTATCAATGGTATGAAAATGGTACATCACTTGGTGCGGGTGGTGGTGCATATAGCGGAACCCAATCTGCAACACTGACCATCAACCCAACAACTGCCGTAATGAACGGCAATACCTATTCTGTTGTTGTAACCAGTGGCACATGTGCGGGTACAGTTACAAGTTCAACTGTTGTGCTGACCGTAAATTCTGCGGCAAGCATTGTTGGTAATCCACCTACTGCCCAATCAACATGCGTAGGTAGCAGTGCAAGTCTTACTGTTTTTGCTACAGGTACTAATCTTACTTATCAATGGCAGGTTAATCCTCCCGGTGGTTTTGGTAACGTGACTAATGGCGTTAATTATTCAGGCGCAACAACCAGCACACTTTCTTTTATTAATACTCCTGCAGGTTTTAATGGTAACCAATACAGGGTGACCGTAAATTCTATTGCTTGCCCCGGTTCTGTAACCAGTACAACGACTGCTTTCACTGTTAATGCATTACCTGTTATTACTGCGCAGCCTTTTTCTGTTACAGTTTGTAGCGGCGGCAATGCGACTTACCAGGTTACAGCAACAGGTAGCGCCCTAAGCTACCAATGGCAATATAGCACATTGGGATCGAGCGGGCCATGGACGAACCAAACGAATATCACGCCATTCACAGGTGCCAATACGCCTACACTTAACCTGGTAGGTGTAACAACTGCTATGAATGGTTATTATTACCAGTGTGTGGTAACAAGCGGTGCAGGTTGTATTGCAACAACTACACCTGCCCTACTTACTGTGAACCCGATACCAACCATAACTCCAGGCACTATCTCTGCGATATGCGCAGGTGTTACCAGTGTACAGTTAAACTATACCGGTGTAACTGGAGCGCCTACCACTTATAGTATTAACACATGGAGCGCAGGTACATTTGCTAATGTGACGAATGCAGGTTTCACCAATCCTAATCCGATAACGATTGTTGTGCCTGGCTCAACCACTGCGGGTTCTTATACAGCTAATTTCTTTGTGACCAATGCAGGGGGATGTTCCAGCCCCGGCCAAAATATCACCATAAACGTAAATGCATTACCTATTATAACACTTGGATCGAATCCGACTATGTGCTTTAATCCAAGCAATACAAGTGTGAATTTATCTTATAGTGCATTAAGCGGACAATCGCCTTTTACTTATACTACTACATGGAGCAGCGGGCCTACGCCTGTTACCAATGGAGCACTTGCTGCTGCCCCCGGTAATATTAATATAGCAGTTCCGGGCGGTCTTGCCGCCAGTACTTATACCGGTAGCCTGACTGTAACTGACGGAAACGGATGTACGTCGAACCCTGCTTCTTCTATTTCTTTGCTGGTAAATCCTTTACCAACAATTACTTTGGTAAACAGTGGTAATACAAGTCAATGTTCAGGTAACACAATAGGGACACTGGCTTATACTGCAA
>CAIYVS010000342.1 GCA_903929655.1 uncultured Bacteroidota bacterium
AGACATCAGCGGGCTTGCGAACGGCGTATATATGCTGCGAGTAACCAATGATGCAGGCGTGATACTGACAATAGAGAAACTTGTCAAAAACGATTTCTAGAAATAGAAGCTTAGACAAATATTAACTATCAATTGGGGCCAGGCTAAAACCTTGGCCCCAATTGAATTTTAGGACAATTACAAGCATGTGAAAGACAGATAGATATTGACAGGGCTTATTATGCCACATTTAATCAAAAAGCATCTTCATAATGTAATACCTCTTTTGCAATGTCTTTTTGCAGTAAAATGCTGATAATGTCGAACCTTATATTTAAAAAGTGGGGGGTTGAGCTCAAGGAAAGCTTCAGCTGCCGCCCGCAGGAAATTCTTTTTTTTTGTATTGACCGATTCCTCGGGGAAGCCGAAATTAAAGTTTGTTCTTGTTTTCACTTCAATGAATATAAGAAATTCATCTTTTTGGGCTATAATGTCAACTTCCTTTTTACCATGTCTCCAATTGGTAAATAAAATGCTATAACCTTTATTTAGTAAAAAGATTCCGGCAATCTGTTCTCCTTTTATCCCAGTTTCGTTATGTTTGGACATTGAAATTTAAAGATATGAAAGAATTAGTACTGAATTTCCCGACACAACTACATGAAGCCTTAATTATTGGACAAAATTATCGATTTATTTCGCCTGTAAAGGATTTCAGCAATGTGGTATTAACAGGCCTCGGTGGAAGTGGCATAGGAGGCTCAATCGTTCAGAATTATGTTTTTGATAAAGTATCTATTCCCTTTATTGTGAACAAGGATTATTCCCTGCCTAAGTTTGTAAATTCCAGGTCACTGGTTATCGTGTCGTCCTATTCAGGAAATACAGAGGAAACTATAAGCGCTATGCAACAAGCGATTAAGGCGAGGGCAACAATAGTTTGTATCACATCGGGCGGAAAAATAGCGGAGATAGCAAAAAAGAAAAAACTGGATTGCATATTGCTTCCTGCCGGTATGCCACCGCGTTCCTGCATAGGTTATTCTATGACGCAGGTATTGTTTACATTTTCGCATTTCGGACTTATACAGGATGATCTGTCAAAGACTATAAAAGCAAGTATTAAGCTGCTGAAAGCGGATGAGAAGGATATACAAAGCAAGGCCCGTGCAATTGCCAGGAAACTTTATGGCAAGCTGCCTGTGATCTATTCTTCGTCTGCTTTTGAAGGTGTGGCAGCAAGGGTGCAGCAGCAATTAAATGAGAATAGCAAAATGCTTTGCTGGCATAATGTTATTCCGGAAATGAACCATAATGAGCTGGTAGGCTGGCGCGATAAGGATGCATCTAAAGCCGTTGTATTTTTAAAGGATGCGGAAGACGCAGAGCGAGTAAGAATCCGTTTCCAAATCATAAAACAGATCATCAAAAAATATACTCCTAATATTATAGAGATCAATTCGAAAGGTAAGAGCTATTGGGAAAAGGTATTTTATTTCATACATCTTACAGATTGGGTTTCTGTAATGCTGGCAGAGCTTCGCAAGCAGGATGCAACTGAAGTAAGAGTGATAGATTTTCTAAAAAAGGAGTTGAGCAAAATAGCTTAGTAGCAGATAAAATGTGTGTTATTTAACGGGCAATAAAGACCGGTATTTTTACGAGGTGCCTTACTGAGTTGATCGTTTCTCCGAAAAGCCAGTCTTTGATTGCTCTGTGTCCGTGGCTGCCTATTACCAGGAGGTTGCAGTGATGCTCATTTATAATGCGGGCTATTTCTTCCGACCTATGTTTAAAACCGAGGTAGCCTGCTGCATGATAGCCTTTGCTTTCCAATATTTTTACATAATGGGCCAGCATTTCCTTGTCTTTCAGTGTTTCATAATCATGCGCTTCATCACCCATCATTCTAGCAGATACACTTTCTACGATGTGTATGAGTACAAATTGAGTTCCGGGTTTAGCCAATTGCAGTGCATATTGTAATACCTTACTGTCTTTGTTACTATAGTCAAGCGCAAGGGCTATTTTGGTAAATGGTTTGATGTTGTCGTGTAAGATATCTTTAGCAATGTCTTCATGGATATTAATCCTGGTTTCTTTTCTTCGTAAAATGAAGGGGTAGATGATGATGAGCACCAACAGCGTTGCGATAGATAAGCATATTATAAAAATCAGGAACTGCACAAAAATATTGTTTGTTGATCTAAACCACTGAGTGATGCTTTCTGAAACCAGTTTTATATTCAGGAAGAGTATAAGTGTTGCAACTACCCATGCTATGATCTTTGTTGATATCTTAATTGTAAAGATACCCATTTGTTTACGATCGCTTACAAAATGAATAAGAGGAATGACCGCAAAAGCCAGTTGCATACTAAGCAATACCTGGCTGAACACCAGCATTTCATCAATCATTTTATCGCCGGTGATGAGTATGATTATTACAGTGGGTATAATGGCCAGCAGGCGGGTGATGAGCCTGCGCACTACCGGGCTGATGCGTAAACGCAGGTAACCTTCCATAACGATCTGGCCAGCCAGGGTGCCTGTTATAGTGGAGCTTTGACCGGAGGCTATTAATGCTATGGCAAATATGTAGGAAGCCCATTTGGTTCCTAATAAAGGTGCAAGCAATTTATAGGCATCCTGTATAGACGTAACTTGCTGGTGCCCTGAAGCATAAAATGCCGCACCTGCAAGGATCAATATAGCTGCATTGACCAGGAAAGCAAGGTTAAGGGCAATGGCATTGTCTATGCCATTTATTTTCAATGCTCTTTTTATAGAATGTTCATCACGTTTTATTTTACGGGTTTGCACCAGGGCCGAATGCAAATACAGGTTATGGGGCATTACTGTAGCGCCAATAATACCAATTGCTATATAAAGTGCAGCATGGTTTGGAAGATAAGGAACAAAGCCTTGTATGACTTCGTGGGCAGAGGGCTTTACTAAAAAGATTTCCAATAGAAAGCAAACACCGATAATAGCTATCAAAGCGATAATGAATGCTTCCAGTTTACGCATACCGAGGCGTTGCAGGTAAAGCAAAAGAATAGTATCGAGCAGCGTAATAAGAACGCCGTATAAAAGTGGGATGCCAAAAAGGAGGTTCAGACCTATTGCCATACCCAGCACTTCTGCAAGATCGCAGGCTGCTATGGCTATTTCGGCGAGTATATAAAGTGAGAAATTAACTGCCCTTGGATATGTAGCCCTGCTGCATTGTGCAAGGTCGCGACCCTGAACAATGCCTAAACGAGCGCTTAATGACTGTAATAACAATGCCATCAAGTTGCTCATCAGCAATACCCAGATCAATTTATATCCGAACTGGCTGCCTCCTGCGATATCGGTAGCCCAATTGCCGGGATCCATGTAGCCAACGCTGATAAGGTAAGCAGGGCCGAAGAAAGCGAATATTTTTCTCCAACGGCCTTTTGCCATTGAAGGGTCAATGCTTTCGTGTACCTCGTTTAAAGATCTGTCGTGGTCCTGCTGGCTCATTTTATTGCTTAACAAAGCTAATTAAGAATTTTGTTCAGGTGGTCTAAAATATAAAACTGTATATTTTAGAATTCAACATGCAGGCGAACTGCAAATATATTTACCGGGCCACGGTCGCTGTTGAAAGCTGGGTTATCAACGAATTGATAATCCAGCGTAGCATGCATGGTTTTCCAGATTTGGAAATCATAATAAGTTTCGATGACTTTTTCTGCGTTATAATTCAAAGCGTCGTCGCCACTGAGCATGTCTGTGCCACCTGCTTTTAGAAATTGTTGGTTATCGCGTGAAGCGCCACTTACAATGCATGCAAGACCCCAGGTGTCGTTTTGCCGATGCCATGTCTTACCTTTTATGCTCAGACCTAATGATGCCGACCAATCCGCATCGGTGAAAGTCCACGTCTCGTTGTGACCGTCAGTCCAACCCAGGCGCGAAAAAACGCCGATGTTCTTTAATACTTCCTGCTCCCAGTTTATCCCGAAGCCATATTTATGACGGAAGGCACGTGCAGAATCCGGGATTGTCACTCCCGATCCCTGACTGACGTTGGGACCCGGTGGATTAGCTAGCAGAATAGTTGTAGCCGCCCTGTAGCTGGCAAAATTTGCTTCATCAAGCCATGCCAGAAACCGGATTGCCCCTGGGTGAATGTTGATATTGTAACGGCGCTCCAATTCTGCCATCATTGCCCAGGAGCGGAAAAACGGGCCATAGGCACCGCGCTGGGGCCACATAAGAAACTGGTCGTCACCTGTAAAACCATTCTTGTCTCTCGGCATTTGGAAAAATCCATACCGCAAAGCCCATTTGGGTTCATTTAATTCCACTGCGATCCCGGTGGTGTATCCTATGGTATTCTGTCCGTAATCCCATGTAAGGTTGCCCATCATCGCCCAATTCATAAACTGGGTATGCGCATCATGTGCGTAGGTATTGTTGTCGCAAATATCCATAGGACTTAGGCGACCGATAGTAATGGTAAGCCTGGAAATGTCTTGTTTGCCAGCAAGGTTGAGCTGGTCGTCAGATACATCTTCCTGTTCACCGCCCAAGCCGATGGTTTGCCGGATAAATAAACGTGCAAATGCGTAGTTGGGATTCCTTGTGCCTTCTTTATAGGCATCGCCGTTAGGAAATGCTTCGATGCCGAAGGTTTGGGTGAGGCCAAATCCCTGCCACGCCAAAAGGTCCATATGAGCTTCAGCTCCACGCCACAATCTCATGCCAGCAAACAAGTCAGCTGTGACTGTTTCCTGGAGTTCACCCTTGCTATTAAGGCTATTGGGGCCGGAGTATTTAGCGGAAAACCCCGGGTCACCCTGTATAATATCAGTATTCTGAAAGTGCAGGTTAAACCTTTGATGTGTTGTATTTGTTGAGTCGTTTTGTTGCCCATCCGCTTTGAAAACAGAATAAAAAAGAAGCAATATAGTAAAGGATTTACCCATCAGCTTTATTTTTTGTGCAAACATAATCATGTTTTATGTTAAAGCAAAATAAAATTGTTAGGTATGACTAATTTTATTTTTTACGCTATCCATGTATCTTTGTAATAATTCATTATTATTTATGCAGACGCTTTCGGAAGAGAATTACCTGAAAACCATTTTTATTCTTTCCCAGCAAAAAGGGGAGAAAATAACACCTACCGCTATTGCCGAAGCATTGGGGAATAATCCGGCATCGGTGGTAGACATGCTGCGCAAGCTATCTGATAAGAAGCTGGTAGAGTATGACAAGGGCAAAGGTGTGCGAATGACCGAGAAAGGAGGGAATTCTGCTATGCAGGTGGTGCGCAGGCACCGCCTGTGGGAGGTATTCCTGAAGGAGAAACTGGGATATACATGGGACGAAGTGCATGATATTGCTGAACAACTGGAACATGTGCAGCAGGAAGAACTGGCCGACAGGCTGGATAAATACCTGGATTATCCTACTTATGATCCTCATGGGGACCCAATACCCCAAGCCAATGGCAAAATGGCTAAATTGTTTAAGACCACGCTTGCTGAAATACCCCAGGGTAAGGTTTGCAAAATAGTTGCGGTAAAGGATACGACCAATGCCTTTCTGAAATATTTACAGAAACTTTCGATTGGGATTGGTACGAAAGTGAAAGTAATAGAGAAGATACCTTTTGACGACTCAATTGTTATTCTTGTAAACAACCAGGTCAATACAACTGTTTCTAAAAAATTTGCAGAGAGTGTATTGGTTGAATAATAAGATGAGTTATTCTTTCTAATAAACAACAAACCTGCAACGTGTTCGCATCGCCTTACTGCTTAGCTCGCAGATATAATTACCCGGCTTCAGAAATGCTGCATTAATGCTTAGTTTCCCTGCACTATTGAATGTTGTATTCTTATGCAAGACCGTTTTCCCTTCGCTTGAATAAATTGTTAAGGATACTTGCTGTGCAAGGAGTTCTTTGCTTGAAGTGTGAATAGTAAATATGCCCTTATTAGGGTCCGGGAAAATAGTTAGCGCATCGGCTGTTTGCTGTATTACAGGCAAAGAACTTGGCCTGATATCGGACTTTGCAGATTTCCACATGCCCCGGCCAAAAGTCGCCGCCCATATTTCATTTGTTGTATAATTAATATTAAGGTCGGAAATATGCACAGCAGGAAGGTGATTATTAAATAAGGCCCAGTCACTCATAGTAGTATCTTTATAAAATACGGCAGCATCTGTACCAATATATTGGGTGTGTGAGGATGTATCTATCAATATGCAGCTCACAGGTATATCGGGTAAACTGCCACTGAAATTGTACCACAATTGTGTATTAAGGTCGTACTTGAACACTTTATTAATACCATAACCGCCTATGGTTACCCATAAAACTTTCTCGTTTTTTGTATCAACTGTTATATCCGAAATGAAATTAGTGAAGGGAACGGGGATGGTATCCCATGTTGTGCCAAAATCAGGCGTATAATGCAAGTCACTCTTCCATGTATTATAATTGTCTGTGGTCGTGTAAACGTAATTGGAGTTGCTTAAAGAAATGGCGATCTGATTGATATTGTAGTTGGTGTCGAATACAGGGGATAACGCTGACCAGTTGTTACCGTTATCGTAAGTTATATAGACGCATTTGTATGCCAGCAGGAGCGTGGCAGTATCGGCAGGGTATATGAGGTAGGGAGACAGCCATGAACCAGAGCCGGCGCCTGTAAGGGAATTGGTTATGTTATTATAAGATGTTCCCGCATCGCGGGTCATATCAATTGAGCCACCGGGATAGGAGCTGTACCAAATATGTGCAGGGTCTCCGTAATTGATACGGCATTGCATACCGTCACCCCCGGTAAGGTCTGTGCCTACACCTGCATCCAGCATTTTTGTTCCATTGTCTTGTGCGCCACCTAAACAAAATGTAACACCGTTGTCCACTGCGTTCCTGTAAAACTCTGTAATGCCTAAGCCATTAGTAAGATCTGTCCATGGGCCTGCCAACTGATCGTAGGTTTTGTAAATGCCGCCATCGCAGCTTTCAAAAAGGGCCCCGTTTAATGGGTTATATGCAAGGCAATGTTTGTCAGCATGTACAGTGCTTAAGCCGCCAATGCCACCCCACCATTGGTTCACTATCTGCCAGGTGTAACCGCTGTCTGCAGAGTAGTAAGTGTTTACACCGCCAACCGTAATCTTTGACGGATCATTTGGGTTGATGCTAATGCAAAGGTCGTACCATCCTTGTCCGTCGCAGGTTGTGGTAGGTAATCCCAAATTATAGCCAAGTATGTTATTGGTGCAATTTGTATCAATGAATATGCCGGTAAAACTAGCCCCTGAATCTGTGGAGCTATAAATGCCTTGCAGTGAGGATGAGTGGCTGGAAACTACTGCCTTTACTATATTGGGCGCTGCAGGGCATACGGCAAAATTGATTCTTTGTGCGGCCGGAAAATTGGTAATAGTATCCCATGTTATGCCACCATTAACAGAGCGCATGATCTGTGCTGTATTGACAGAGGATGTATTGACATACATCGAGCCATACACTATACTGGTATCGTTAGGGTTGTATAATATTTGTTTAAAATCGCCGCCGGAAACATTGTTCCAATTCTGTCCTCCATCATGGCTTTTGTAAATACCATTATTGCTAGCCATTATCAGCGAATTGGTATCTAATGGATTAATAAGTAGTGAGCGCGCTGAAAGGTATGCAGTTGCAGGCCAGTTAAGTCCTGTGATTTGCCAATGCAATCCTCCGTCATTAGATTTTATTACACCTGAGCTAAATGCATCGCCTGCGTCGCCGTCGCCGGTTGCAACGTAAATGGTATTATGGTTTAAGGGATTGATCTTGATGTCGGATACGCCTAATGTAGGAAGGTTGTCGTATAAAGACGACCAGCTTGCAGCGCCGTCGGTGGTTTTCCATGTGCTGCCTGCGGCGCTGCCTATGTAAAAAGTATTGGAATCGGTAGGGTCGAATGCAACTATATTAATGCGGCCGATGCCTGAATAACCGCTATTGGATTGGTGAGGACCCTGGAACAGCCAGTTGGATGGATGGCCTGTTGTTTTGTTAGCTGTATGGACACTATTATTTTGATCCTGGTATTTCTGCCATTCTATAAGTGTTTTCATGGGCGATACCATATAGCCATTGTCATCACAATGCTGTTTCATATACCATACCCAACGTTGAAATAAATGGTCTTTTGTCTCCTTAGGCTCTTTGATATTTTCAGGGCCCTCATCTTCTGTATAGTAAGGGTGTTTTTTATAAGATGCTATAATATCATTTAGTTTTAAAGGTGCTGTATTGGCCGCAGGCATCCAGGGCTGTGCATGCAGCATGTTACAGCATAATATAAGAGCTGCCAGTAATAATGATTTTTTCACTTATATGTGTATTCAGTACAGTGTAAATGTAAGTATAAATCAGCTATTCCTATGATTACAAACAAGGAATAAAATGAATGTGTATATGAGGTGATAATTAATATTATATGTATAGGCACTTAGGTCGCAAATGTCAATCCTTTGACAATAAGCGGATTGGATCATTTTTCACCATTCTTTTTATAAGCATATCGAAGATTACCCCCATTTTCTGTCTTCGGTTATATCTAAAATGGTATTCATCCAGGTATCCTTGGATACGCTCCTTACTGCAATGGTGGTGAATACCTCTTAACCAACTCTTGATATTCATTATATGAATGTGTATGTCCTTAAAGTTTTTCCCGTCATCCGATGCCACTTGTTCCAATTTAGTAAATTCTGTTTTTAAGGGGGTATAACCGAGCCATTCATCCGATATAATCTTTGCATCCTTGGATACATATCTCCTCAAAAATGCGCCTAACTCTTTAGCTGATGAATGTTCTATCACTTCCGCATATGCTCTGCCTACACCACTATCTACAATTTCCAATACTAAAACAACGAGTTTTTTATCGCCTTTGCTTCTACCTCTTTTTTGCTCTTCAGGGCCTCCAATGTAACACTCATCTATGTGTACCGTTCCTGTTAAAGGGTATTGCAGACTGCTTGCCATTGCTTGCTGTAGTTTCCATTTAAACTCCCAACAAGTCTTTTGTCGCAGGCCAAATTCATTGCTTAACTCTAAACTTGACATCCCTTTCTTCTTCGTACTTATTTTAAAGGCAATGTGAAATGTTTTTAAAATTGAAAATTTAACCTTGTCGAACATAGTACCCGATGTTGGACTTTCCTCATACCTACATTTGGTGCATCGTCTGTTGAACGGCTTTTTGCCAACGCAATATTTATCATTATTGCATCTCTTACAGCTAAATCCATTCTCCCATTTAACGCCAGATAAATATTCAAGGCAATCGTCGTCTGTTTTAAACCGTTGGTGGAACATAATTGAATCCACTCCTGCAAAGGTTATACCAATTAGACTTGTAAATTACACTAAAAAATAATACCTTTGGCGTATGCCAAA
>CAIYVS010000343.1 GCA_903929655.1 uncultured Bacteroidota bacterium
AAGGCATATCGTTTTTTTAAAACAAGAATATCGTCTTAATAAGCTTACCTGCTCATAGTAAATGATATGGTATCAGTTTGAGGAACATTTCCGCCCTGGTAAGCAGAGTTCTCCCAATTAGTATAATATTCTCCGGAAATACTAAGATTCGTATTGTCAGGCTCGCTGCCTATACCACCCATAATATGGAAATTGGGGCTTTGTACAGGTGTAAATTCAGGAGTAATGGTAAAGTGATTAGCAAGACCATCCGTCATTTGGTTACTATCAATAACGCAGGAAACACTGGAAAACATTTGACTACCCCTGAAGTTATTAATAAAGAATCCACTGGGAACGCTACCCGCAACAATAGTAGCAGTATATGAGTTGGTAGTGTTAATACTGGAATGATTATTACTGTTCAAAACTATTTCGTGAACTGTCCAGGTACCGATAAATTTTTGATTAGCATTAATAGAACAGCTATCACCGGTATATCCAAACGGACATTTACAATAGTGGGTATTATATCGGGGTGAAGCAGATACTGTGTCTGAATAACAATATCCCCCGTGCTGGCATATCAGGTCCTGGCATAATGCCGGGTTTAGCTCAGCTTTATTGCAAGATATGTATACCACAGAAAGGAAGCTCAGCAGAACTCCTATAGAAGTAATTAAAATACCGGATTTAAAACTTTTCATAAATGTAAATTTAAGAAACCTTTTAAATTTTCATAAAAAAATCGCAATAATTAGTGATTTTAATTTAAAGTACTGCAAAGGCAGCTGGTTTCTGATACCCAATATATCAATAATTGCCTGAATCAGGTATATATATGTAATTTATACCTGCTTTAATTCGCTTACCAGGTCCTGCAGCACTTTTTTGGCATCGCCAAAAAGCATAGAAGTCTTGGGCCTGAAGAAAAGCTCGTTTTCTATGCCCGCATAGCCGGGCTTCATACTGCGCTTATTAACAATTACATGCTCGGCTTTTTCTACTTCCAATATAGGCATGCCGTAAATGGGGCTTGCCGGGTCATCTTTGGCTGCGGGGTTAACAACGTCATTTGCGCCCAGTATCAATACCACATTCTCAGATGCCATTTGGTCATTGGCATCTTCCATTTCCAGCAGTTTTTCATAAGGCACATCAGCTTCCGCCAGTAAAACGTTCATATGGCCGGGCATACGGCCTGCAACAGGGTGTATGCCATAACTTACCTCCACGCCCTTTTCTTCCAGTACTTTTTCCAGTTCATGACATGCGTGCTGCGCCTGGGCTACAGCCAGGCCATAACCTGGAATGATCATTACCTTCTGGGCATATGCCATCAGCACAGCAGTATCATTAAGTGATATCTCTTTAAAAGCGCCCTGCTCTTTATTGCCTGCAACTGCACCTGCTTTTTGTCCGCCAAATGAGCCGATAAGTACATTTTTAAGTGAGCGGTTCATTGCTTTACACATCAATATAGTAAGAATAGTACCTGCAGAACCTACCAGTATACCACCTGTGAGCATTACAGGGTTGTCGTATAAGAAACCGCCAAAAGCGGCAGCGCAGCCAGTAAAAGAGTTAAGCAAAGAGATAACAACAGGCATATCTGCACCGCCTATCGGCATTACAAACAATATACCATAAGCTGCCGCCAATGCAAGAATGCCATAAAACAAATAAGGATTGCTTGAGAAACCGCCTATTACCATAACGGCCATCACTATCATACCACCGAAAAGCAGGAAATTGATCATCTGGGCGCCGGGAATGGCCCTGTCTTTAATGCGTCCGTTCAGTTTGCCCCAGGCTATCATACTACCCGCAAAAGATACCGTACCTATCAGCATCCCCAATACCACAACAATCATTTCACCCATGCTTTTGGCTTCGGGCTTACGATATTCTATTAATGATATCAGCATGGCGCAGGCACCGCCCATACCATTGAATAAGCTCACCATCTCCGGCATAGAGGTCATCTGCACTTTTTTAGCTGCAAGGGTGCCCACAACAGAGCCAATAATAAGGCCCCCGAAAATCCAGCCATAATTATGAAGGTGTTCGTGCGTATGTGGGTTCTCCCACAGGAAAATAGTGGCAAAAATAGCAAGGGTCATACCTGCCGCCGCAACAAGGTTTCCCTTACGCGCAGTTTCGGGATGCGAAAGCATTTTTAAACCAATAATAAATGTAATTGAACCTATAAGATAACTCAGTAACAGTATGGTACTTTCCATATTGGAATTTGGAATTTAAGATTTTCGATTTTATTTTTTCTTTTTCTTACTAAACATTTCGAGCATACGGTCTGTAACCACAAAACCACCTACCACATTTAAGGTACCCAGTACAACAGCAAGGAAACCCAATGTCAGTGCGAGGTAGTCGTCGCTTGATGCCTGGCCCATTACGATAATAGCGCCAATTACAACCACACCATGTATCGCATTGGCGCCGCTCATTAATGGCGTATGTAATACAGAAGGTACGCGTGATATTACCTCAATACCCAGGAAAATAGAAAGTATAACAATTGTGATGAGCCTGTAAGAGGCCGGATCTGTAAATATGCTTGTAAACTGTTCCATTAGCTCGTTTTTGTTATTTGTTATTTGTTATTTGGAATTTTCGATTTAGAACTTGTTATTTGGATTTTGTTATTTTCGATTTGGAATTTCCCTAAGCCATAGCCGGCATTAATGCCTGCACTCTTTCGTTGGTAATTTTTCCGCCTGTAGCTATGCAAGTCCCTTTCACAATATCATCATCAAAATTCAGGTTCAGTCCGCCTTCTTTATTGATAATAAGTTTTAAAAAGTTGAGCACATTTTTGCTGTAAACCTTGCTGGCATCTGCAGGCTGCATGGCAGGTAAAGCAGAATTACCAATAATGGTCACGCCATTGTGCATCACTGTTTCATTGTTTTTGGTGAGGTCTGTATTGCCACCGGTAACTGATGCAATGTCAATAATTACAGAGCCCGGCCTCATATCTTCTATCATTTGTTTTGTGATAAGGATAGGCGCTTTTTTACCGGGTATCTGTGCAGTGGTGATGATAATATCTGATTTGCGGGCATGCTCGTGTATTTTTTCACGCTGGCGGCGCTGAAAATCTTCTGATTGTTCAACAGCATATCCGCCTGCTTTTGATGCATCTGCTGCGCCTTCCACCTCTACAAATTTTGCCCCAAGGCTCATTACCTCTTCTTTCACGGCAGGGCGGGTATCAAATACTTCTACCACGGCCCCCAGGCGTTTGGCTGTTGCTATAGCCTGCAGGCCCGCAACTCCTGCTCCCAATATCAAAAGCTTGGCAGGTGGTATACTGCCTGCCGCCGTCATGAACATGGGGAAATACCTGCTATACTGCACTGCAGCGAGTAATACTGCTTTATAACCTGCAATATTGGCCTGCGAACTTAGTACGTCCATGCTTTGTGCACGGGTGGTACGTGGTATGGTGTCCATACTGAAGACGGTATAACCCTTTTCAGCCCATTGCTGCATCAGGCCGGGATTAAAGAGCGGTTGAAATACACCCATCAATACAGCTTCGGTTTTTGCCCCTGCCACATTTTCTGTTTGTATGCTTAATATAATGTTCGCTTCTGCCTTTATGCCTGCTGCATCTTTTATTACAGCTCCGGCATCGGTATAGGCTTTGTCATTATGAAAAGCCGCAGCCCCGGCATTGGCTTCTACCCACACAGTTACATTCATTTTTACCAATGCAGCCACCACTTCAGGCACCAAGGATACTCTTGTTTCCGGTGCTTGCTCTTTCAATACTCCAATGATCATAAAATATTCGGGATCGTTTTAAGAAAAGGTATATTAAAAACTATTTCGGTATATATATTAAATACGTTTTTCAGACCGCAAAGGTAAAATTTCGGAGGTAGATTTTTGTAATTTTTTATTTTTATTAAGATGACTATGGTCATTAAATAGGATATCTTAACATATCTTAGGCTCTTTCTAATATTTAGGTAATTTTTTAAATATATTCTTTTGCAAAATAAACCTGTTTATATCCTGGGTACTGGCCTCTCGCACGATGGCTCAACTTGCCTCATGAAAGACGGAGAAATAGTAGTAGCCATAGAAAAGGAAAGACTGAGCCGCAAAAAGCATGATGGGGGTAACGATTTCCTCACGGTTCAGTACTGCCTCGATGCAGCAGGTATTGCTGAGCAGGATATTTCCCTGTTGGTACAGGCCGCCAATTTTGAAAAAGAAGGCATCAGAACAGACCGCCATTTGGGTCCGCGTTACTTCTCCGCCCAATTTCAGGCGCCCGTTCATACTATCTCGCATCATATGGCACATGCTTACAGTGCAGTAGGTACGTCACCTTTCGATTCCTGCAATGTGATGGTAATAGACGCTGCAGGCAGCCCCTATCAGCAATGCGATGATCTGGAAGGAGCAGAAATACCGGCCCAGGATTTTACATCGGGTATGTATTGCGAAAAAGATAGCTTTTATCATTTCGACGGGCAGCAATTGATCCCCATTTATAAAGATTTTGCAGAAATGAGACTCTATGCTAAACCAACATCTATAAAACTGCCCACTATTTATCATTCCATAGGCGGCCTGTATAGTGCGGCCAGTTTTTATTGTTTTGGCAATATGGATGATGCGGGCAAGCTGATGGGCCTTGCACCCTATGGCAACAGCAACAATAAACCCGAAATATTTAAAAAAGAGCATGACAGGATCGAAATAAATTATGATGATCTGTACGGCGTCTTCACTGATCCTTCGCATAGCTACGATAATTTCAGGAAAAAATTTCAGCACTATGCGGATATAGCAAAATGGGTACAGGCAGAAACAGAAAAAGCAATCCTCTACATATTTAAGGAAAGGCTCAAACTCCATCAGCACGATAACCTGGCCTATGCAGGCGGGGTGGCCTTGAACGCGGTTTCAAACGCCAGGCTCTTAAAAGAAACCGGCATTAAGAACCTCTATATGCAGCCCGCAGCAGGGGACAATGGCCTCGCAATAGGTTGTGCCTATTATGGCTGGCTGAATGTTTTGAAGAACAAAAAAATAAAACATTCGGGCACTCCTTTCCTGGGCAGGAAATATGAAATAGCAGAAATGTTTTCTGCTATAAAAGAATATGAGGCGCAACATAATACCCATATTATCTACAGGCAAAGCCCCTCGCTATATGCTGATATGGCAGGCATTTTAGCCTCTGGTAAAGTTATTGCTTGGTTCAATGGAGCAGCGGAATTCGGGCCACGTGCTTTGGGCCACAGAAGCATACTGGCAGATCCGCGTTTACCGGGCGTTCGCGACCATATCAACCTTAACATCAAATTTCGCGAGGATTTCAGGCCCTTTGCGCCTGCAGTTAAAGAAGCAGACGTGCACAAATATTTCGAAAATGGTTTTGTAAGCCCCTACATGATATTAATAGATCATATTAAAGAAGAATGGAAAGATAAAGTACCGGGTATTGTGCACAGAGATGGCACATGCAGGGTGCAAACTGTTACTACAGACTGGAACGCAGATTTTTATTATTTGCTGGATGCCTTTGAAAAAGAAACGGGTATCGGTATCTTGCTCAACACTTCTTTTAACAGGAAAGGAATGCCAATAGTTGAAACACCAACGCAGGCGCTGGAATTGTTTTTTAATACGGCAATTGATATATTGGTACTGGAAAATATCATCATCGAAAAAACATAAGCATGATACGCTACGCCAAACTGAATTTAGCCATAGATGTCAAACCTTTGCAGGAGGAAATAAAACGATTGAATGCAGAATGGCTGCCGCATTATCAGGTGAAGCATTATGAAGGGGAATGGGAAGTATTGGCTTTAAGGGCTCCCGGAGGAAATACACAATCTCCTTATGCCGAATTGAGAGAAGGGGAGACGTTTTATGACACAGAATTAATGCAGCATTGCCCAGGAATAAAAAAAACGCTTGATCTTTTTAAATGCGAAAAGCTGGCTGTGAGGCTCTTAAACCTTAAGAAAGACGCTGTAATAAAAGAACATACCGATAAAGACTTATGTTTCGAAAAAGGTGAGGTAAGAATGCACATTCCCGTTTGTACAAACCCGCAAGTGGAATTTTTTGTTGATAATATGCAAATGAAAATGCGGGAAGGGGAGTGCTGGTATGTAAATGTAAATCTGCCACATAGGCTCGGTAACCAGGGAGATGCAGACAGGATACATTTAGTACTGGATTGCAGCGTAAACGACTGGATAAAAGCACTATTTAATGATCCGGAAAATGAAATAAGCATCCTGACAGAAGCTGAACTATGGCTCAGGAATAAAGAGGAAAAATTAAATATCATTCATTCTTTAAGATTGCAAAACACAGAAACATCACTGGAAATGGCCGATAGTATAGAGAACAAGCTTAATGGCTTTATAAAAGAATCAGAAACTAAAAAGAATGAGGGATTAATTGCTTAATTTTATTGTAGCAATTAAGTATTTTTTATGGGCTCATATAGCATAGGGGAAGCGATCAATTTATTACTGGAGCAATCTAAATGGAAGCCTAAAGTAATAGAAGTGCGCATGCGCGATGAATGGGAGCAAATAGCAGGCAAGACCATATCTAGATACACCCGCAACATCTATATGAAAGACAGGGTGCTTACCATCTATACCGATGTAGCGCCATTGAAGCAGGAATTGCTGGTAGGTAAACAGCAATTGATCAATAATATCAACGAGTATTTTAAAGAAAAGGTAGTTGAGGAAATAGTAGTCAAATAATCAAGTCTCCGGCAAGAGAACCGCTATTTAAAATACAGCTATCAATTCATTTAAATAAGCAACCTCGTAAGTAGGTTTTTTATCGTGGAGGATTTTCTTTGGATTATAATAAGCCTGGTCCCAGCCTGCATTGTAAGCCCCCAGTATATCAATTTCCAGTGCATCGCCTATCATAATGCTGTTAGCAGCCAATGCCCCTGTTTTCTTTAATGCGAATTCAAAAATTTCAGGATGCGGTTTCAGGCTATTGCTTTTTTCTGATGTGATCACTTCCGAAAAAAAGCCCGAGATACCTGAGTATTGCATTTTGAGTCTTTGGGTGGTCTCAAATCCATTGGTTATCAGGTGCATGATGTAACGGTCCTTGCAATGTTCCAACAGTTCTTTGGCATGTGGTATTAATGCACTCTGTGTAGGTAATATTTCAAGATAAGCAGTGCTTAGCTCATGCGACAAGGATGTGTCTGCTATTTTAAAATCAAGCAAGGTAAGCCACATTCTTTTCCATCGTAGTTCTTCGCGTTTTATATACCCATTTCTGAAACGGTCCCAAAGTTTGTCATTGTGGACCGTATAGCGCTGGTAAAAAACAGGGAAATCTTCAATGCCAATGCCGGATAGGTTGTACTCTGAGTAGAGTTGCCTCATTGTCTGCTCAGAGTTCCTGTCAAAATCCCACAGCGTATGGTCGAGATCGAAAAAGAGGTGTTTGTACTTCAAACCTGGTTTGACTGATTATGAATATGTTCAAAATTAAAAAAAAATAAAAGAGCCACCGTTATCGGACAGCTCTTTTATAGCAATATTTTTGTTCGCCGGATTATTTTTTCTTGCGATAATAGATCTTATCGTCATAGAACTCGTTCACCGCCTGCAGTGATGCATTGGCCATGCGTTCGTAGATGCGCGATATTTCTATCTGCTCTTTGTTTTCGTGCACTTCTTCCAGGTTGTCACCATGCACTGTAAATTCATCCAGTTTACGATGCAGTTCTTCCTTCATCGTAACGGATATCTGGTTTGCGCGTCGTGCTATAACTACGATAGATTCGTACAGGTTGCCCGTTTTCTCTTTCAGAGCTATTACATCGCGTGTTTCTACCAGGGGATTAACCGAGGCCAAAGACCTTTTACTTGTGCTCATTTCTTATTTTTTTAACGTTTTCGTCTGCTTGAGAATATAATTTTTCCGCCTCCGGGAGATACTTGGTATGTGGGTAAGTATCAGCCAGTTCGCGATACGCATTTATGGTATTTGCATAGCGCTCTTCCTGTTTTTCAGTAACGCTTAGTTCGGCATATTTAAACATTGCCTTTACTATCATGTACTGGTAAAGATCACTGTTAGGTGACTCCGGGTAATTATGCAAAACACTTTTGAAAGCGATACTTGCAGCTTTGTACTGGCCTATATTGTAATACAAATTTGCAGCATCAGCATCTTTCCATTCCAGCTTTTTGCGGCATTGGTCCACATAATTATTAGCCTCTGCAACTTTATCAGACTTAGGATGTGTATTAATAAAAGACTGCAAAGCTTCCAGTGCTTTTACTGTATTGGTCTGGTCGAGCGAATATTTTGGGGAGTATTTGTAAAGGCAAACTCCGTGCATAAATTCACACTCGTCCGTATTCTTGCTGTTAGGAAAATATTCTACAAAATTCTTGAAGTAATAAGAAGCTTCAAGGTAATTTTTCATGTAGTAGAAAGTGTAACAATAGCGGTAATAAAGGGCCTCGTAATTACGGGTATTCTTCATCACGCCTTTCAGGTCTCCGTAAAGCTCATTGGCATGCATGTATTCCTTTTTGTCGTAATACTCATTAGCCTTGGTCAGCTTCATATTCACATCGCTGCTTTTCCTTACTTTTTCAAAGTTCCCGCAGGAGCTTAAAGCCAGTAAACCGAGGCATATAAACAATAAATTTTTGACACGAATGCGCATAGAGGGGGGCGAAG
Organism: uncultured Bacteroidota bacterium; assembly: GCA_903929655.1. GTDB lineage: Bacteria > Bacteroidota > Bacteroidia > Chitinophagales > Chitinophagaceae > JABDGU01. The sequence continues at coordinate 8,716 of CAIYVS010000343.1, forward strand.
ATAAATAAAAATGTTCAAAGGGTAAAAGTTAAAAATGTTAAACCCCGAAAATCCCCATTTCACAGGTTATCCACAGCAATTCACAGCTTGTTAACACTGCCTGTGGAAATAAGTAGCTAAAAACAGGCTGTAATCCTTTGCAGCATTGGTTTTAAGTCCTACATATGAGTGTGGATAAATATGTTTTATGAAGATTGTGTTAATTTGTGGGAAAAGGTGTTACTTTGTGGTAATAATTGTAAAAGCCGCATTATGACAAGCTTTCTGGGCGAATATGAAGTAGCAATTGACGCAAAAGGGCGTTTTATGCTACCGTCTGGCTTCCGCAAGCAATTGCCGGAAGGTGAAGCTGAACGCTTTATTGTGAATCGCGGTTTTGAAAATTGTCTATCCATGTACCCTATAAATAGCTGGAACGCATTATCGGAAAAAATAAACCGGTTGAATGATTTTAATCCCAAAGTAAGGGAATTTAAAAGATTGTTCCAGAACGGGGCTACCATAATCGATGTGGACAGCGCAGGGCGTATACTGCTACCCAAGTCATTGCAGGAGCATGCAGGTATTAAAAAGGATATGATATTATCGGCACAGGGTAACAAAGTAGAATTGTGGGATAAAGATACATACTTTAATTATATACGTCAGCATTCGGGCAATTTTAGCAACCTGGCAGCTGAAGTGGCAGGAGGTGATTTTCTGAACCCATTTGAAAATACATAAAATGGCAGTTCCCACTTTCTACCACACATCAGTTCTTTTAAATGAGGCGGTAAATGGTTTGGCAATAAAGAAGGATGGGGTTTATGTTGATGCCACATTTGGTGGCGGCGGACATAGCAGGGCGATCCTGGAGCAATTGGGGGAAGATGGAAGGCTGATAGCATTTGACCAGGATGAAGATGCCTGGAGAAATATGCCGGATGACAAAAGGCTGATACCGGTAAAGGAAAATTTCAGGTACCTGAAACGTTTCCTGAGACTGGAGGGGCACAGGGAGGTAGATGGGATACTTGCAGACCTTGGCGTAAGTTCTTTTCAGTTTGATACGGGTGAGCGCGGTTTTTCAATTCGGTTTGAAGGCCCCCTGGATATGAGGATGGACAAACGGGCAGAACTGACAGCCGCCGATGTGTTAAAAACTTATAGAGAGGACCAACTGCACAAAATATTTGAACAATACGGTGAGCTGCGCAATTCCCGCCAGCTTGCAAAACATATAGTTACGCAACGCAAAGGGATGGCGCTAAATACGATAGGCTCTTTGAAAGCATTAATAGCGCCGGTGATGCGCGGGAATCCTAATCGTTACCTGGCGCAATTGTTCCAGGCGCTGAGAATAGAAGTGAATGATGAGATGCGGGCGCTGAAAGATCTTCTGCAGCAATCTGCAGAAAGTTTAAAACCGGGAGGGAGATTATGTGTGATAACATTTCACTCATTGGAGGAGAGGCTGGTAAAACAATATGTCAAGAGAGGGGCCTGGGAGGATGATGCCGGAGCGAATGAAGATGTGAGGCCTTTGCTGAAAGCCATAACGCCCAAGCCGATTGAGCCGGCAGAAGCAGAATTAAAAAACAATCCCCGTGCCCGTAGTGCACGGTTGCGCATAGCGGAGAAGATTTAATGAGTATAGAAAAAAACACATCGCAGGAAACATTGCTGAGCCCCGCACAGCATGTAAGAAACGACTGGAAAGCGTTTGTGGATAAGGTGTCGTACAAAGGTATTGTGAGTAATATTCCTTTCATCGCATTTTTAGCAGTGCTGTGTATGCTGTACATCAATAACAGCCATAATGCGATACGGATTCAACGCGATATTAATACGCAAGGCAAAATACTAAAAGAATTACGCTGGAAATATATGGACGTCAAGTCGCAGCTGATGAGTAAGAAGATGGAATCGCAGGTGATGAAAGATGCAGCAGTACTGGGACTAAAGCCATTGACTTTGCCGGCGTATAAAATAGAGGTAGACAGCAATTTTAAATAACAGAGGGTTTCTTGGATATTAAAAAGGACATAAGGTTCAGGGTTTATATAACCTTTACATGCATTTGCCTGTTTGGTGTTGCTATTATAGTAAAAGCAGCGTTGATACAAATGAATGAGGGTCCCTCGCTGCGCCTGATGGCCAAAGAAATGCGTACACGTACAACCCCGCTTATCGCCGAGCGTGGCAATATCTATACTGAAGACAGTTCGCTCTTATGCTCTTCCGTTCCCCAGTTTGATGTGCACATTGATTTTTCTGTTATCCCGGCAAAATTATTCAACAAAGAAGTAGATACGCTATCTCTTTGCTTGTCCCGCTTATTTAAAGATGAAACTGCCGAGCAATACAAGCAGGAATTAGCTGATGGGTACAATAGTAAAGACAGGTATTATAGTTTTAAAAAGAACCTGCCTTACTATCAGTACGAAGCAATAAGGACATTCCCGATTTTTAATAAGGGAAAAAATACAGGCGGTTTTATAGAAGATCCCAAAGAAAAGCGCATTAATCCTTATGGTATGCTGGCATATCGCACCATAGGTTTGTGGAGAGAAAACAGCCAGATAGTAGGGCTTGAAGCAACATACGACAGCATATTAAAAGGGACAAACGGCAGCAGGCTGGAAGAAAAACTTACAGGCAATACATGGGTGCCGGTAGATGGATCGGAAGTCGAGGCACAGGATGGAAAGGATATTATTACTACCATTGACATAGGCGTGCAGGACGTAGCAGAACATGCATTGATGAGCGTTTTAAAACAGTATGAATGCAGTTACGGTACTTGCATTGTAATGGAGGTGAATACAGGTAAGATCAGGGCTATGGTAAACCTGGGGCATCAGAGCGACAGCGGCTATTGGGAAGATTATAATTACGCTTTAATGCCTACTGAACCGGGATCAACCTTTAAGCTTGTAACGCTTATTTCCCTGCTCAGCGATAAATATGTGACAATAAATAATGTCGTAGATGCAGAAGGCGGTGCCATTCATTTTGGTGACAGAGTAATGCATGATTCGCATTTGGGCCTGCATGAAATGCCTATATGGAAAGCATATGCACTCTCATCGAATGCTGCAATGGCCAAACTGGCATATACTTATTATAATAAAGACCCACAGAAATACGTAAACCACCTTCTTCAACTTCATTTAGACAAACGTACCGGTATTGATCTTTTAGGGGAACGCAAAACTTATGTTAAAACACCTGATGATAACAGCTGGAGCAAAACCACGCTGCCATGGATGGCCACAGGTTATGAGGTCATGATAACCCCATTGCATACCTGTATGTTATATAATGCAGTTGCAAATGGCGGTAAAATGATGAAGCCATACCTCGTAAGCTCCATTCATGAATACGGTAAAGAAATAAAAAAGATACAACCTGTTGTGCTGGTAGATCATATCGCAGATCCATCTGTTATTGCGCAACTGCAACGTTGCACCCGCGCGGTGGTAACAGAAGGTACTGCGAAGAGTATTGCATCGCCCTTTTATGACATATCTGGTAAAACGGGTACGGCCGAGGTTGCAGATAAGGGGATAACTTATGCAGATGGGGTTTACCAGGGTTCGTTTGTAGGTTATTTCCCGTCTGAAAAACCGAAGTATACAATATGTGTGGTAATACGCACAAAGCCGCATTCAAACGAATATTACGGAGGCACTATTGCTGCCCCTGTCTTCAGGATGGTATCTGACAAAATATTTGCAACTACAATAGGTTCATGGGAAGGCCAGATAGATAGTATTGCAAAGTCAGGCAAAAACAAAATGCTCGAAAGTGAAGCAACAGTAAAAAGTTATAAGATTTTGCTGTCTGCAATGGGTAATAAAGAAAAGGCTCTCGTTGGACATGCAAATGCTGTTGAGCAATTGACGATTGACTCAACAAGAAGGATAAGTATAAAAGCAGAGGCGGTGTATCATGGCATAGTACCAGATGTGACAGGTATGGGCCTGAAAGACGCAGTATATCTTCTGGAAAATGAAGGCTTGAAAGTGCAGATACAAGGCAGAGGCAAAGTGCAGGCACAATCCCTTCAGGTAGGAGCAAAAATCATTAAAGGACAACATATAACAATACAATTAAGCTGATATAATGCCGGCATTACGCGACATATTGATCAACCTGACGACCGCACAAGTGCTGGGTGACAATGCCATCCCTGTTAGCAAACTCTGCATTGATTCCCGGAAGGTGGAAGCAGGCAGTATGTTCATTGCAATAAAGGGTACGCTTACTGATGGACATCAATATATAAGTACAGCGATTGAGAAAGGGGCTTATGCAATTGTTTGTGAAACGTTGCCGGAAGAGAGAAAGGAAGGCGTGACATTTGTGCAGGTAAAAGATAGTGCAGAGGCGGCGGGACTTATTGCGGCTGCTTACTATGGCTTTCCATCACAGAAAATGAAAGTAGTAGGTATTACCGGAACAAATGGTAAAACTACAACTGCCACATTATTGTACCAGTTGTTTGAGAAACTGGGATATAAATGCGGCTTATTATCTACTGTCCAAAACTTCATTCACGATAAAAAAGAAGTATCAACACATACCACTCCCGATGCAATATCCATCCATGCGCTTCTGGCAGAGATGGTGGAGGCGGGCTGTACGCATGCATTCATGGAGGTAAGTTCTCATGCTATTCACCAACGCCGCATTGAAGGTATCCGTTTTGCCGGTGGCGTATTCACTAATATAACGCATGATCACCTGGATTATCACCAAACTTTTGATGAATATATCCGTGTAAAGAAAAGCTTTTTCGATGGCTTGCCTAAAACAGCATTCTCTTTATCCAATATTGATGATAAAAGGGGCCTGGTGATGTTACAGAATACAGAAGCACAGAAATATACTTACAGTCTCAGGGTGCCTGCTACCATAAAAGGTAAAGTGCTTGAAAATAACCTCACTGGTCTGGTGATGGATATAGAAAATACCGAAGCTCATTTCAGGATGATCGGCACATTTAATGCCTATAACCTGCTGGCTGTATATGGTGCGGCAAAATTGCTGGGTGAAGACAAAATGCAAATATTGGAACTCTTAAGCGATCTGCATGGCGCACCCGGACGTTTTGAAACCTATATGTCGCCCAATGAAAAAGTGTTAGGCATTGTGGATTATGCGCACACACCTGATGCCATGATAAATGTGCTGGCAACTATAGAGCAATTACGTACCGAAGGACAACAAATAATTACTGTAATAGGATGTGGCGGGGACAGGGATAAAACAAAAAGGCCCCTGATGGCCCAGGTGGCTTGTGAGCATAGCGACAGAGCCATACTTACTGCCGATAACCCCAGGAGTGAAGATGCTGAAGAGATTTTGAATGATATGGAAATTGGTTTAACGCCAACGCAAAAAAGAAAAATGCTGCGAATCACAGATCGTAAGGAAGCGATCAAAACAGCCTGCATGCTTGCGCAGGGAAATGACATCATATTAGTGGCGGGCAAAGGACACGAAACATACCAGGAAATAAAGGGAGTAAAATATCCTTTTGATGATAGAGAAGTATTAACAGGGGCATTTAAAACATTAAATAAATAAGAGGCACAGATGCTGTACTATCTGTTTACATATTTACGTGATCATTTCAGGCTTTTCGGGGCGGGTGTGTTCTATTATATCACATTCCGCACTGCAATGGCTATTATCCTGTCGCTTATCATTTCTATGGTGATGGGCAAGAGGATGATAGAATTCCTGAGGCGTAAACAAATAGGTGAAACAGTGCGCGATCTTGGGCTGGCAGGCGAAAAGCAAAAGAAAGGAACGCCTACTATGGGGGGGCTTATCATTATTGCCGCTATCCTCATACCTACATTGCTTTTTGCAAGAGTGTGGAATGTATATATTATGCTGATGTTGGTAACAACTATCTGGTGTGGGCTGGTTGGCTTTATTGATGACTATATAAAGGTATTTAAGAAAAACAAAGAGGGCCTCGCGGGTAGATTTAAGATAATGGGGCAGGTTGGTTTGGGTATCATTGTTGGGGTAACAATGTATTATAATCAGTATGTTGTTGTAAGCCGTGAGGTTATTGATAATAATAACGGGGTTTACAATGCGTCTGAGAAATTAATGTCCACACCTTTTGATCGTAAAGACGAAAATGGTAAAACGCACAAATATGTAAATGTAAAATCTGCAACCACTACCATTCCATTTGTAAAAGACCACGAGTTCCGTTATTCCAGGATAGCAAGGTGGTTTGGAAATGATGCAGTAAAAACTGTAACGCCCATTATCTATATTCTTTTTGTCATTTTTATTATAACGGCTGTATCAAATGGCGCCAATATTACCGATGGGGTTGATGGCCTGGCCACAGGTGTCTCTGCTATAGCCGGTTTATGCCTGGGTGTGTTTGCATACCTGTCGGGTAACTACATATTTGCAGGCTACCTCAATATCATGAATATTCCCGGCCTTGGTGAATTGTCCATCTTCATTGGCGCCTTTGTAGGGGCCTGCGTAGGTTTTCTTTGGTACAATGCATACCCTGCCCAGGTTTTTATGGGCGATACCGGCAGCCTGGCTTTGGGTGGCATCATAGCCTCTTTGGCAATTATCATACGCAAAGAGCTTTTGATACCTATCATCTGTGGTGTTTTCCTGGTAGAGCTTTTATCTGTAATGATACAGGTGTACTATTTCAAGTACACAAAGAAGAAATATGGAGAGGGGAAGCGTGTGTTTCTTATGTCTCCATTACACCACCACTATCAGAAACTGGGATACCATGAAGCCAAGATTGTAACAAGAATTTGGATTGTAGGTATCATTTTGGCGATCATGAGTATAGTAACATTAAAACTGCAATAGTGCAAAAGGAAGGCAATAACATATTAGTGATACTGGGTGCTGCTGAAAGCGGTATAGGTGCTGCTTTGCTTGGTAAACAGCAGGGCTGGGATGTGTTTGTAAGTGATGGTGGAACCATAAAAGAGCATTTTAAAGAAGTACTGAAAAATACAGGGATCGATTTTGAAGAAGGTAAACATACTATCGAGCGCATATTGACTGCTACCTGTATCGTAAAAAGCCCCGGAATCAGCGAAAAAGTTGAAGTGATGAAAAAAGTACGGGGCGCAGGTATTAAGGTATGCAGCGAAATCGAATTTGGTTTTCAATAC
>CAIYVS010000344.1 GCA_903929655.1 uncultured Bacteroidota bacterium
GCATGACTAAACCCACCAGCGAAAGCATTGTGAATGCAATTGAAAAATTGCTACAGGAAAAAATATAGTGAGTAAAAAAAAAATATGCCAGAGTCTTAAGATGAGCTTTTAGCAGAAAAATAACGCTGTACAGGATATAGAATGGTGCCGGTGAGTATAACGGCCAAAGCTCCTTTGATATAATAAGGGTCGCTTGTGAAAAAAATGAACAGCCACAGAACAATGCTTATCGCCGCAGGGATAGGGAATAAAGGCATTTTAAAAGGTCTGTTGTCTGCAGGTTTATTATAATGCCATGCTATTACTCCTGCAGCCTGCGAAACAAACTGTATCAGGATGCGTACAATAACAATGGCAGTGATGACTTCGCTCATTCTGAACAAAAGACTGAAAATAAAGGACAGGCCCCCCAGGGCAAGAAGAGAAACGGTTGGGAATTTATATTTGGCATGTACCCTTGCGAATATGGGAAAGAAATCGCCATTCTTGGCAGCTGCATAAGGGATGCGCGAATAGCCCAATAACAAAGAGAAAAGGGACGCCAGAGCAATGCATAAAATAAGCACCGTAGCCACCTGGCCTACAGCATGGTTATACATATGCTCGAAATAAGTGCTGGCTATAAATTTAGACTGTGCCGCCTCCTGCCAGGGTATTACGCCCAGTATCATGGTTTGCATGCCGAGGTACAATATGGCAATGCCGGTAATAGATATGAATATGCTTCGCGGGATATTCTTCGCGGGATTTTTGATCTCTGCGCCCAGGTGGCAGACATTGTAATAGCCCATGTAAGAATAGATGGCCTTTAATGAAGCCTGGCCCAGCATAACAAAAAACAGGTTGCTGCTGTCAAAGCCTTTAATATTCCAGTCGAAAGCCTGTTTTGCATTGAAATGGCCAATGCCCGAACATATCAGCCATACAATAGTACCGCCTGTAATTATTGAAAGGACAACAGATATCCTGCCTATGCTTTTAATGTTACGGTATAGCAATGTTACCAGCAGAATGACCAAACCACCGCTTACCATTTTCATTTGGATATCTGTGAGCGGAATGAGAAAAGTAAGGTATTGTGAAAAACCTATAGCGCCGCTTGCCACTGCCAGCGGGGCCTGGATGCAGGTTTGCCAGATGAACAGGAAGGCCATGTAATTGCCCAGTTTATGTTCTCCGAAAAGTTTTTTTAAAAACACATAGCTGCCCCCGGCTTCCGGCCACTTGGCACCCATCTCTGCCCACACCATACCGTCCATATAAGCCAGCAGGGCACCCACTAACCATGCAATGATGCAAACAGGCCCGCGCATTAGGCCAATGATAAAGGGAATAGTTATAAAAGGGCCTATACCCACCATATCTATCATATTGATAGCTGTGGCTTGCGGAAGGGACAAGCCTCTTTCGAGGCCAGGTTCAGAATTATGGGGCGCTTGCAATACTCAGTGGTTCTGAGTACAAAGTACTAAATAAATTTATTGTCTTTGGCTGTTTTAATGGCATCAGCTTTTGAGTGCACATTCAGTTTGTGGTATATATTCTTGATATGCGACTTAACGGTTTCCAGGTCTATAAACAACTCCTGGGCTATGCGTTTGCGGCTTTTGCCGGTGGATATTTGTTCCAGTATTTCTGTTTCCCGGCGGGTGAGCGGTGTGGATTCATTACGCTGAAAAGACTGGATGACCATACGTGCAATGTGCGCACTCATAGGCCCTACACCCTCCATCACTTCATGTATGGCGCTTATGATCTTTTCATGAGGGGTGTTTTTAGTAAGATAACCGGAGGCGCCATTTCCCAGCGCCCTGAAAATAAGTAAGTCCTGCTCATATACAGTAAGGATCAGGATATTGGTCTCTGGTAAGTACTTTTTAAGTTTGGGAATAGCATCTATCCCTGATATGCCAGGAAGTTCCACATCCAGTAAGATCACATCAGGGTCGTCATGCATGATCCTTTTCGCAGCGTCCTCATAGGACGGGTAAGTGCTGACCACTTTATAACCAGGTGTCTTCCCGATAAGGAATGCATAACCTTCACGGATAGTTTCATCATCTTCTATTATACTGACACGTATATCGAGATCGCGGCCCATAATTGGAATGTTTATGTAAAAATGAGCATATTTCAGGAAATTATTATCCCCTTTTTGAGGGTATTTTAAAAGTCAGGGTTATCATGGTGCCTTTATTGATCCTTGAATCAATATACAGGCGCCCCTGGATGCGCCCTGCACGTACGTTCATATTATTGATTCCGTGGCCTTTTTTGATAGTCTGGATGTCGAAGCCGCTGCCATTGTCGCTAAGTACCAGTTGCAGCACATCTTTTTTCTTTATCGCAGCCTCCAGCTTTACCTTGCTTGCTTTTGAGTACTTGAGGGTATTATTCAGGGCTTCTTTGAAGATCATGATAAGGTTGCGGCTTACATCGAGTGGTAAACGGTATTGGCGCCATGACTCATCTGTACCTGAAAAGTTAAATTCGGTCTCTGTGTCCTGGAATAGCTGATTGCCGAAATCGCGTATACGGTGCAGTATCTCGTAGAGGCTGTCATTGGCAGGTGTAAGGGACCAAAGGATATCCTGTGTGCCGCTGTAAAGTTGGCCGGTATTTTCTTCTATCTGGTCGAAGATCCTTTTTATGTCAGGTTCGGTATTGCCTATTTTCGATTTAAGCACATTGGCCAGCACATTGATGCGTGTTATTTTGTTGCCCACTTCATCATGAAAATCCTCGGCAGTACGCATACGAATCTTTGCCTGTTCTTCGGTCCGGAGTTTTGCCAAAAGATTTTCCCTTCTTAGTTTTCTTTGATTAACGGTGTATTGCAATGCTATACCCAGAAGGATGCAGGCGCCAAGCATTAACAGTCGGAACCATCTTGTCTTTTGGAATGGTGTATTGATCTCAAAAGAATAGTCCAGCTTGCGGATTTTGGTGTCATTGCCTTCTACCCTGCATTCTGCTCTGAAAGTGTATTTGCCACTGGGTAAGGCGGAATAGGTAACAGAATTATTGGATGACCAGGCAGACCAGGGCGCATCAAGCCCGTCTATAAGATAGCGATATTGCAATTGCGCCCCGGCGCTTAAAGTAATAGCTTGAAATGTGAAAGTGATATTGTTTTTCCTGTATGGCAGCTGCAGATGATAGGGCACATTATACCAGGAGTCTATACTGTCAAAATAGCTGGTATCATTTATGTTTTCACCAAATAGTTTTACGGATTCGAGGACAATGCTGATAGGCTCTGGTTTAATATTTTCGGAGTGGGGGAGATAGTGTAATGCACCGTTTGTAGTGCCAAACCATATACTTCCGTCCGGCATTTTAAGAACGGATTTGTGATTGCTTTCCATACCTGCTATGCCTTGCCCGGTGCCGTAAAAAGTAATCTGGGGTTTATTATTTTCCCTGGTCTGTATTTTATGTATGCCATAGCCTGTGCCTGCCCAGATATTGTTTTCTTTATCTGTTGTAATAGAGTAAATAAAATCAGATTGCAGTCCCTTGCTTTTATTGATGAGCAGAGACTTTTTAGTATCGAGATTGTAAGCAATGATGCCATTGTCACTGGTGCCTATCCATAGTTCCCTGCCCCTTATAGTAAAACATTCGGGAATAGAACTGTCTGGAGCTGAATGGGTGACAAATTTTGTGATTGTATCCCCATGATACAATTGAAGGCCTCTGTCAGTAGCTATCAGCATGCTGTCCTTACCAATACTTATAAAGTCAAGGGTGCGGATATTAATAGGCAGCTTCTTAAATTTGTTATCGTGATGGACATAAGCCCCCGATGTATAGCCTATCCATAGTCGTTTCCCTGTATCTTCGTAAAAAGAAGTAATGCCGTAAGCCGGTAAATTGTATTGAGGATCGGAATAGGATTTGAATTTGCCATCATAAGCCCAAAGTCCAAAGCCCCGTGTTCCAATCCATATCTTACCGCCGAAGGTACCATATAAGGCAGTTATGCTGGGAGTAGATGAAACAGGTAATGCTTCCTTTTGTACCTGCCCATTGTAAAATGAATATAGTCCCGCATCATAAGTCCCAAGAAATATGCGCCCTGATTTGTCAGCACTTATACCCATTATTTGTGCACTGGGTAATCCCATTTTTTCATTAAGGCCCGTAAATTGCATTCCTGAATACCGGAATAGTCCCTGTCCGTCGGAGGCCAGCCAAACATTTCCTTCCATATCGGCAAGCGCGTCATGAAAAATATTGTCGCTCAGGCCGTTCTGCTTGTTGAAGTAGAGGGCTTTCCCTTTTTGATATTGGATTACACCATGATTGGTGCTGAGCCAAAGTGCCCCTTTATTATCTTCAGTTATTGAATTGAGGTTGATGGGGATATTCCCTAAAGCATCGGGAAATAATGGGCAATAAACAGCTTTGTTATATTCAATCTTAAATAAGCCTATCGCCGTAGCTAAGAATATCTGCCCGTTTTTGTCCTTATAGATACTATTGATTGCAGGGCTGATATATTTGTGAACCAGCATTCTTTCTCCCTCAATAGCAAATGAGTCTAATTTTCCATCATGGTATTTGAAAAGCATGTTGTACGTGCCGATCCAGAGCTGATTGCCATCGGGCAAAAAAGAAAGAACCTCAAGCTCATTTCCGCCAATATCTAATTTTTTTACAGTATCCCTGATAATGCTGTATATCCTGTTTCCTGCAAGGCATAATACGGTATCTTCATCAGGTGAAAATATTTTTGTTACAGATTTTTTATCAGGCGGGCTGAGAGGGAAATTGAAATAGGTGAATTTCCTGCCGTTGAATTTTAAAAGGCATTCTGAGCTCCCTATCCATATATTGTTTTCTTTATCGCAGGCAATAGCGCTGATGAGATTACTGCACAATCCGTTTCTTTCGGTGTAATTAGTGATGTTTTTGCCGTCATAACGCGATACACCACCTATGGTGCCAATCCACAAATTGCCCGATTTATCTTGTGCAAGACAGTTTGCCTGCGATTGTATCAGGCCGTTTTCGACATTAAGGTTAAAAAACGGATAACGCTGCGCAAGGGATGAAGTAGAAAATAATAATAAAACAAGGACTGCATGCAAAACGCATGTATGAATTGACATTTTATTATGGATATTCCTGTGTTTCATTTATAAAGTGAAATTAATCCATTAGTCCATTATTTCATTGTTCATCCCAATTATAAATGCAGCTTGCTTATTGCCGGCATATAAATCACCCTTTATGGGTGAGCCTGATTTTTACGAATCACCCGATGCGGGTGAATATTCTTAAGCTAAGCCCAAATACTTTTGGAACATCAATTTAGCACTATGAAATGGAATTTATTTTACAGCATCTTAATACTCACGTTTTTAAGTTCTTTTGTGGCGGCACGGGGCACAGGAGATTTATCTGGAAAAGTAGCAGACAATAGGGGAACTGCATTAAGTTACGTGAATGTTGTTTTATTGAAAGCAAAGGACAGCACAAATCTTATAAAAGCAGCTTATACAAATGACAATGGCCTGTTTAATTTCAACGATGTAGCTGACGGCGAATATGTTTTGAAATTTATCTTACCAGGATATGAAACTTACACTTCCGATAAAATTGAAATACTGGGTAAGAGTATCGATATGCCGGGTATCCATCTCTCGGCGCAAAGCAGGGAACTTAGAGAAGTATCTGTAAGGGCATTGAAACCATTTATAGAAGTAAAAGCCGATAAACTGATCGTAAATGTTGAGAATAGTATTGTAAGTGCAGGTTCTTCAGCTCTTGATATATTGGCCCGTTCACCTGGTGTAAAGATTGACCAGGATGACAATATCAGCCTGAAAGGTAAACAGGGTGTGAATGTGATGATAAACGGGAAAATTCAACCAGTATCCTCTGCTGACCTTGCCAATATGCTGAAAAGTATGCCATCGAATGTAATTGACAAAATTGAGATTATCAGCAATCCATCAGCAAAATATGATGCTGCCGGAACTGCAGGTATCATAAATATTATTTTGAAAAAAGATCAGCGTATGGGAGTAAACGGAAGTATGAATATTGGGTATGGACAAGGTGTTTATCCTAAAGAATACGGTGGTTTTAGCCTTAACTGCCGGAATAAAAAAGTCAACATATATGCAAATTACAACCTGTCAGACAGGAAGGGGCTTAATAAGGTGAGCTTTGACAGGCAATTCTATACAAGCGGAATTTTTACAGGGGAGTATAATCAGCATAACTATACTACCATGTTATTTAACACTAACATCGCAGGTGCAGGTATGGATTATAATGTTTCTTCCAAAACGACTGTAGGCCTGGCTCTTAATGGAGAAAGCATGTATCTCGGCTCACAGGGATACTATTTGGCTAAAGTGCTGGATAATTACGGACAGGAACAATCTTATTTTGCAACTAACAACGGGGCTACAGGGCACTGGGATAATTATAGTGCTAACTTGAATTTGAAACACGTTTTTGACACAAGTGGGACCGAGCTGAGTGCTGATGCAGACTACGCCCGGTATTGGAACAGGAATTACCAGGATTTTACAACTAATTATTTTCTGCCGGATGGCAGCTTAATGCAGGATCCGTATTTGCTGCATGCAGATATATCCGGCATAACACAGATAAGATCGTTGAAGGCGGACTATATGCATCCTATGAAGGACAATGTACGTTTGGAAGCAGGCATTAAAAGCAGTTTAGTAACTTCTGATAACCAACCCGGTTTTTATAACAGGAGCAATGGCGGAAATGTATATGACAGTACAAAAAGCGATCATTTTATTTATTATGAGAATATTAATGCCGGCTATATAAACATAAACGAAGACGGTAAAAAATGGAGTGCGCAATTGGGACTGCGTGCTGAACAAACACTTGCAAATGGAGATGAAAAAATAACAGGACAGACCTTTGACAGAAACTACTTCCAACTGTTTCCAAGCTTTGCGGTGCAACAGCATCTTAACCCCGATAATGACCTGGGTATAAGTCTGAGCAGGCGCATAGAACGTCCTGGATATGATATGCTCAATCCGTATAAATTTTTTGTTGACCCAAGCACCTATAAACAAGGTAATCCTTACCTGCTGCCGGCACTTTCTTATTCGCTTGAAGTTTCTCATACTTTCAAACAACGGATCATTACAACATTCAATTATACCCAAACAGATGATGTTATTACGCAGGTCATACAGCCAAGCCCTACCCAGGACAGAGTAACAATACAAACAGATGTAAATATTACCCGGATGAGCTATTGCGGTCTTAGTGGTTCCTACACTTTGCCATTTTATAAATGGTGGAATAATGTGACCAATATAAACGCCTATTATGCCAAATACCAGGGTAATCTTGCCAATACCAACCTGAATGATGGAGCATCCACATTTGATTTTAATACCACTAACAGGTTTCTGCTACCTGAAAATTGGTCTGCAGAAATCACATTTTTTTACCAGGCTCCGCAGGTATACGGCTTTTTTCATTTGAATGAAATGTGGATGCTAAACATGGGAATACAAAAAAGTTTATTTAACAAGCGTGGTACGTTGCGTATAAATGCTTCAGATATTTTCTGGCAGGGAAATTCAGGAGGCTCAATGGCTTTTACAGACTATTACGAGACTTTTCAGGCCAGGCATGATACACGCCAGCTGAATGTATCTTTTACCTACCGTTTTGGTAAAAATACAGTGGCACCTGTACGAAAACATAGTAGTGGTGCTGAAGAAGAAATGAAACGCGCCGAAGGTGGCGGGAAGACATAATCTAAATACAATAAACCCCGCTTGAAAACAAAACCCCCGGAAGCCATATTCTACAACCAAATGAATATTCCGGGGGTAATTTAAATTATCATTGTGTATTTAGATTTGAGAATTTTTTAAAGATTTCTCAAATCCACTGGGCATTTTAGTGAAAATGATTGCTATCAATATTTAGCCAACTCAATGCATTTTTATATAATAATTGCTCTTTCAGTTCTTTTGAAAAATCCATGCTTTCTATCAGTTTTCCGGGATGATGCTCACCAAGCGGGAAAGGATAATCTGAACCGAGGCAAACTTTATCTTCCCCTATTACATCTATCACATAATTCAGTGCTTTAGGATCATGTACCAGGGAGTCTATCCAGAATTTGCCCAGGTAATTACGGGGATTAATATCATTGTCAATGGCACAAAGGTCGGGGCGCACATTAAAGCCATGTTCTATACGGCCTATTGTGAAAGGGAAGCTACCGCCACCATGCGCAAAGGCTATCCTTAATTTAGGGTGGCGCTCCATTATCCCGCTGAAGATCATGGATGCAATGGCCCTGGCTGTTTCTGCAGGCATACCCACCAGCCAGGGCAGCCAATATTTCTGCATGTCCTTTTCTCCCATCATTTCCCATGGGTGCACAAAAATACAGCAACCCAAGTCTTCTGCAGCAGCCCAGAAAGGTTCAAATGAAGGGTCGCTGAGGTTTTTATTATTAATGTTGGAGCCTAATTCCAAACCCGGCAGTCTTAATTCATGTACACAACGATCCATTTCCTTTATGGCAAGGTCAATATCCTGCAAAGGCACCGTGCCGATACCTATAAAACGGGTCGGGTTTAGTGCAACACATTGCGCTATATGGTCGTTGAAAAAACGGGAGGTTTCCAGGCCATGTTCTGGTTTTGCCCAGTAGTTGAACAGAACAGGAACAGTAGATAAAACCTGTACACCTACTTCGGTCATATCCATCTCCTTCATGCGCACTTCAGGATCCCAGCTATTCTGTTCCACCTCTCGAAAAACCTTGTCGCCTTTTATCATCCTCGCACAGCATGGCTTATGATGCTCCAGATGTATGAACTCCCCATACCCGAATTTCTTGAACCAATCGGGTATGCGCTCCGGCATGATGTGTGTATGAATATCTATTTTCAAAGTCAAAATTTAAAAGTCAAAATTTAAAA
>CAIYVS010000345.1 GCA_903929655.1 uncultured Bacteroidota bacterium
ATATTAGATATGGCTGCTTTTAAGACGTAATATTCCCCCGCAAGGGTATCAGAACAAAAACATTTTAACAATAAAGAAACAGCCATAGCTAATGAGCTTCAAATATAATGCAAACACGCTTAAAAAACTGGAAGAGCTATACGAAGAAGCACGATATACCATACGTTACGAAAAAGGAAATTTCAATTCAGGTTATTGTGTACTCGAAGAAAGGCGCGTAGCAGTAGTAAACAAATTCTTAAGCACAGAAGGCCGCATCAACGTCCTCATCGAGATATTGCCCACCATCACCATCAACGAGCAGGACCTCAGCACCGAAATGCAGAAATGGTATAAACAACTGCTTGACAAACCAATAGCAGACGACAGCGATAACAAAGGCATTCAAACCCAAATAGACCTCTAATCGTGAAAATTACCTTTCTTGGCACAGGCACATCACAAGGCGTACCCTTTATAGGCTGCGATTGCGCAGTATGCACCTCGCCCAACCCCAAAGACAATCGCCTGCGCACATCAGTATGGATACAAACCCCCGAAGCAAGCATCGTTATAGACACCGGGCCAGATTTCCGCTACCAGATGATACGCGCTAAAGTACACACACTCGATGCCGTCATATTCACCCACGGCCATAAAGACCATACCGCCGGGCTGGACGATGTGCGCCCCTACAACTACAGGCAAAAAAAGCACATGCCCGTTTACGCCACCCTCCCCACACAGGAAACACTGAAAAGAGAATTTTCTTATATATTCCAGGACAAAACCTATCCCGGCATACCCCAACTCACGCTCCATACCATCAATAGCAGCGATCCTTTTTATATAAACGGCCTTAAGATCACCCCCATCCGCGTTATGCACTACATGCTCGAAGTCTTAGGCTTCCGCATCAACAACTTCACCTATATCACAGACGCCAACTATATTGCCCCCGAAGAACTGCTAAAAGTAAGAGGCAGCCAGGCCTTTGTGCTCAATGCCCTCAGGCATGAGCAACACATCTCCCACTACACCCTTGCCGAAGCCATGGAGATAGCCCGCGAGACAGGCGTCCCAGACACCTATTTCACTCACATCAGCCACCAGTTGGGCCTGCACGACGAAATAGAAGACACGCTACCCAAAGGCATGCACCTTGCTTATGATGGATTGACATTGGAATTGTAAGATCCTTGCGCAATGCCTGACAGTTTTATGGATACTGGGCTTTAAGTAACTGACCATCCTTTGTGCCACCCTCTTGTTTAGGTCGAAAATTATTTCATTCCTTCCGTCAATTGAATATGAAGATCATTTTCTCCCTCTTTTTGCGAGGCATTCATCAGATATTGCATAGAGCCGCAAACCGGGCAATTTAATTTTATTACCTCTAATGGAACCTTATTCATTACAGGCAATGTTGTCGACTCTATAGAATATGCCTCAAACGTTTTCTTGCAGTTTTTACACTTTGGCATAAGAAACAATTATTAGTACAGCAAAGGTAAAAACACTGTAACTCCATCTTCAAGCCCATATGAATTTTAACATTTTTTTACCCCGGCATGTATGCTGGCCCTGCTGCTCATACGCAAGCCAGGGTTCTGTTAAATGTTCAATCTGTAACAGTATGCGTATAAGATGTAATTCTTTTTATAACATCATCTAAGTTATTGGCTGCTACTTTTAAATGAGTTAATATTTCAGCATTATAAGAGTCCTCTGGTTTTAATAATTCTGTTAATCCCAAAATGGTTGCAAGCGGCCCTCTTACCTCGTGCGATTGTACCCATGCAATTTTGCTTAGTTTGTCATTCTGCGTTTCAATCATCTTCAAATAAATAATCTGCTCGGTAATATCCCGCGAAAAGCAACTGGCACCAATTATAATCTTCCTTTTATTGTAAATGGGATTAAAACTTACTTCCCTATAAGTATCGCGCCCATTATTAGTATCTTTCCAGATTATTTTAAAAACTTCATCATTAAAAGCACGCTTAAAATAATTGATCCATGTATCAAGCAATTCTTTTTCAAAATCTTCCTTGTGCACTTCATCCGGCCTTTTATTCGTCATTAAATAAATGTATTCCCAAAAAGCATCATTTGCCGATATTATTTTATACTCTTTATCTATCGACCACATAAGGTCTTTGGTATTATTAATGATGGCTTTAAAATCTCTTTTTTCAATAAATAACCTATTTAAACGTTTCTTCTGTTCAATTGCAGTCTGTATTGCTTTCTTTAATATTCTTTGGTCAAAATCACCTTTCACCAGGTAGTCCTGCGCGCCCTCTTGTATGCTCTTAATAGCCAAGTCTGTCTCAGCAGTATTTATTAAGACTATTACAGGTATCCTGGGAAATAAATTCAGGAGTTCTTGTAAAGAATCCATACATGATGGATCCTGTGACGAAAGCCCGATTAATACAATTTCTATTTCTTCAGCATTTATCGCGGTTGATTTTCCAGCCTTATCATACCTGTTTATCCTGTCTTGCGAATAACCAATATCTTCCAGGAGACTTGATATTGACCGGAATGCGTAGTCATCACTTTCTATAAATAGTAGTCTTTTCATGAATTATTGGCTTTAAAAATTAAATACAGAAACTACTCTATAACAAAGGCTTATCCTTAACCTTACATGTACAATTAAAACTATCGTTTCCCCGCCCTGATTTTTGGTGTTTTTAATAATATTTATGGTAGTTTTATGGTAGAGAAATTGTACAAACTTTTATTAGCCCTGCAATATGGCATTGCAGTGTTCAGCAGTCTTTGTTTCAATACAGGAAAATCTAAAAAGAATATTTTCTGAATTCTTTAGGGGTTTTTCCTGTATAGTTTTTGAAAAATTTAGTAAAGTAGGAAGTGTCTTTAAAATTAAGCCTGTATGCTATTTCAGATATGCTTATATCTCCGTTCACCAATAATCTTTTAGCTTCCAGCAATATTCTGTCCCTGATCACTTCCCCTGCAGATTTGCCCAGCAGGTCTTTGCAAATACTGTTTAGGTAATAGGTTGTTACATAAAGCATTGCAGCATATTCTTTGGGTAAGCGCTTTTCAAAAAAATGCTGGTTCAGCAGTTTTCTGAAGTTTAATAAAACCATTTGCCGCTCGGGGTTATGTGTTTGTTCGGGAATTATATTTTTTGCAGAACTGGAATTATGGCGTGTGATATTTATTAACAGAGACATCAACGAAAGGCAAACCAGGTCTAAACTATAAGTATCTTTATTATTTACTTCATAAAATATATGCCTGATAAAGTATTTAGCATTTTTTAAAGCTTTGCCCTGCAACTCTGTTACATTAGATTTATGAACAGCATTTAAAAGTGTGAATTGCTGAAAATAAAAGGGTTGCGAAATAAATGAACGGAATATTTTTTCCGAAAAACTAACAACGTAACCATCCGTATAGCCCGTTATATTCCATGAATGCACCTGCCCCGGAATAATAAAATAAATCTGCCCTGGCTATATATTTATTTCTTCCAGATCTATTGTTTTGGTGCCGCTACCCTTCGTAATTAATACCACCTGGTAAAATGTATGCTTATGCGGAGAAAGAAGCGTCTTGTAATATTTTAAAATATCCGCGAATGATTCTACAACAATATCCTGGTGTAATTGCATCCGGTTGATCGCCTGGAGATCATACACCGGAATGGTAGTTTTTGCTATTACCCCCTAACTGGATTTTTTCAGGTTAAGCATTTTCCATTAGAATGCCATATTTACAGTGCGTCTGTGTACTTACGTGAAAGAGATGAAGTTTTTACAGATTGTAAATAATTCAAACTGTGCCTATAAATTATTTACTCATGGGACCATTTTTTCAATGAGAGTACAATATTATTTCACAAAAAATATTATTTTAATAACAAGGTTTG
>CAIYVS010000346.1 GCA_903929655.1 uncultured Bacteroidota bacterium
GGGCTGACCAAATTATTGTCAGCCCGTATATATTTTAGTATAATTGATTATTCCTGTACTTTCTTTGGGCGGGCAGTTTTCTTAGCCGGCTTTTCTTCGCCATCACCTTCTTTGCTTTCGGCTGCCGCAGCTTTCTTGGCACGAGGTTTTTTGGCAGGTTTTGCTTCTTCAGCTGTTTCAGCAGTAACAGTATCAACTTGCTCTGTATTTGCAGCAGTTGCCTCTGCAGGTTCTGCAGCTTCTTCTACTGGTTCTTCAAATTTAAGCAAATCATTAGCCTTGAGCAGTTTGTACCACTTCAGCATTTTCTTCATATCACTTACATACACCCTTTCTTCATCAAACTCGGGCAGTATGGTTTTGAAGTAAGTCTTGAAAGAAATATTATCGGCACTTTTAGGATCAACCGGAGGGGTTGTTGATTCATTCTCAAGCATTTTTTTAAATACTTCCTGTAACCTTACATTTTCTCCTGTAGTGTAAACCTCAATGGTCTCAATAGGAGTGACATTATGTAAGCGGGCAGAGATGAATTTGGTAGATTTATCTTCCAGGTTCCTCACAATAGCACCATCGCTTTTTGTAGTCAATAAATGAAAAAGGCCACCTAAACCTGTTACTGCAACAATTTCTCTGTATTCCATAATTTATCTTGAACGGGGAGCAAAAATAAAGTATTTATAACAAATTGCCCCTGATTGTCAGATTTTCTTTATTTTCAAATGAATGATGTATCAGCTATTTACCCAATAATTATCTAATAAGTGTTAAATTACCATGCATCGAAATGATATGATCTCCCTTATTTCCACAAATAGCTTTTAAATAATAATCATATACACCCAAATCCTGGGGCACCCCGTTAAAAGTTCCATCCCATCCCTGGTCTATATAGATAGAATAATATACTCTTTGACCGAAGCGGTTATAGATAGAAAGATTAATTAACTTCATATCTCCTTTAAAACGAACCCTGAAAAGATCGTTCAGACCATCTCCGTTAGGCGTAAAGGCATCTGGAATAAAGGGTTTGCAACAATCGTCATAAACTATGGATGTTAATAATGAATCGGAACAATTATTGGCATCATGTACCCATATCATATAATTACCATTAGGCATTCCTGATAAATGAGGAACGGTTGTTTCAGGATTAGAACTCCATAAATACCTGTATGGGGTAACACCACCCGTAACATTAATATCAATTGCGCCTCCATCATCTATTCCCTGGCAATCATTGGGTGTAAGGGTTGATGTAATATTAATAGAATCGGGTTGTGTTAAAACAAGGGTTGTGTCCTTTTTGCACTGTTTGCTATCGGTAATAGTAATGGTATACGTTTTTGCAGTGAGGCTATCGAAAATGCTCGATGCAGACAAGTTGCCGCTGGCGTTTAAGTCGTAAGCCAGGGGTTGCACGCCACCAGTAACGTCAAGTGTTATTCTGCCATCTGTAAATGCATAACAGGTAGGACTTTTTAAGATGGCGTCTTGTATTACTATATGCGGATAACCCACAAATTTTATAACTGTATCATACACACAATTATTACTGTCTTTTATATAAAAAGTGTAAGTGCCTTCAGAAAGTTGTTTGTAGGTAGCACTGTTAGTAAACAGACTGGTGTCGGTATTTGCATACAGGTATTGCGGGGTACCTCCCATGGCATGCAAAGATATATACGCATCTTTATAAGCCTCACAAGTAGGATTTAAAAATGAATCAATTGAAAAAGCAAGATGTGTAGGCTGGGTTAAAGTAACGGTAGAATCAAGAGGGCAATTGTGATTGTCTTTAATGTGCACTACCTGGTTACCTACATACAGGCCTGTTAATAAATTAGATGCCTGGAAGGCACTGCTGTTTGCCGCATAAGTATAAGGAGATACTGCCCCGGATACATATGCCTTTACCCAGCCAGAGTTATCGCCAAAGCATTTTACATTAGAAAGAATAAGGCTGTCTATAATAAGGGGCGTGGGCTGTGTTATAGTGAAGGTAGTATCATGCAGGCATCCGTTATTGTCCTGAACATGTATGGTATCTATGCCTGTCGGCAGGCCAGTAAATACATTTGTTGTTGAGAAGGTGCCGGTACTGATGGCATAGTTAAAGGCCGGAGTTCCTCCTGTTGCAGTTGCAGTAACTGTACCATCACTGAAACCATAACAAGATGGGCTGACTATAGTAATTTGGGGTACTATTACTGTCGGTTGTGTAACTGCTACATTGGTATCTTTTATACAACCATTAGCATCTTTAATATGAATAACATAGGTGCCTGCCAGAATATTTGAGAAGGTATTTACGGAACTATAGGCACCGGCACCTATAGCATAGGCATACGGACTTGAACCTCCGCCGCCGACCATGTTTATAATGCCGCTGCTTTGGTTATAACACACAGCAGGAGTAATAGTTGCAGTGCCGATAATATTAAGAGAGTCTATAACCGTTATAATGGTATCTTTTATACAAGCATTAGCATCCTTAATATGGAATGTATAAGTACCTGCAGCCAGTGCAGTGAAAGAAGCTGATGTGGAGTAAGCACCTACACCTACTGCGTAGGTATATGAAGGAGTACCGCCTGTTGCCCCTAAAGTTACTTCCCCATTAGATAAAGTATGACAAGTGGAATTAGTAAGCGAAGCTGAAGGGACGATAGCGGTAGGTTGGGTAATAGTGAATGTAGCAGAATCCTTTATGCAGCCATTTGCGTCCTGTACATGCAGTGTATAGGTACCAGTAGCGAGTCCACCAACTATGTTGCTTGAGCCATAAGGAGCAGCATTAACTGCATAAGTATAAGGAGTAACACCACCTGAAGCAGTAACGGTTAATGAGCCGTTAGCAACGTTATTACAGGTTGCGTCTGCGACAACAACGGATGTAATAACCAATAGACTTGGAGAAGTTATTACTGAAGTATCAGCCTTGGAACAATTATTATTATCAAGAATATTAATAACGTAAGTGCCCGGCACCAAGCCAGTAAAAGTGTTGGTGCTGACATATGCCCCAGCATTAATACTGTAAATATAAGGAGAGACGCCACCTGCAATATTGGCTACTATCTGGCCCGTAGGAGTTCCATAGCATTGCACATTGGTCACTGTAGGATTAATGGTCAGGGCGGCAGGTTGGGTCAGACTGATGGTTGTATCCAAATAACACAGGGAATCATCCTTGATGTGTATGGTATACGCAGCTGCAGGAAGGGGTGTAAACGTATTAGTTGTAACAGCCGAACCGGCATTAATCGCATAGGTATAAGGTGAGCCAAAACCGCCGCTGGCATTTACAATTATTGTACCGGTGGAATCACCATGACATAATATATTAGTCAGAACAAATGTCGCTGTGATCTGCAGTGAGTCGGTAAGTACTATTGTTGTATCCTTTAAACAATTATGGCCATCTTTAATGTGAATAATATATGAACCAGGCGCCAGGTTTGAAAAAGTATTAGTTGCACTGAAAGCTCCGGCACCGATAGCATAGGTATAAGGAGTGTATGTATTGTAAGCAGTAACGGAAATACTGCCATTCTGATAATGATTGCATGTAGGATTTTTGATGTTGAAATCCGTTTGTATAGGAGGTGCATCAGGAAGATTGACAATGGTGTCTTTTATGCATAAGTTGGCATCTTTTACATGCAAAGTGTAAGGACCGGGAGCAAGGTTAGTAAAGGTATTGGTTGCAGAGAAGGCCCCCGCGCCCATTGAATAAGTGAAAGGCGACAAACCACCTGAAGCTGTCAGCGTGATGCTTCCAGTACTGGTAGCAGGGCAAAGTGGTGAGCTCATGCTTACAGCCGGAATAATAACCGGCGGTGGCGCAATTGTAACGGTGGTATCTTTATAACAATTGTTAGAATTAGTAACCCTGAAAGTATAGGTGCCCGGAGCAAGACTGTCTGTTTGGGTAGTGTTAACAGCATTGAATGTTTGAATGGTGGTGGCGCCCTGGTAAACTTTAATTTGATAAGGGCTTGGGCCTCCGCCGGGGGTAATATGGAAGATCGCTTTTGCTACGCAGGTGGGAAGTGTTACCAGTGTAAAAACATTGGTGGGATTTGGTAAAACAACTACAGAATAAGCTATTGTTTGCTTGCTTGATAATGGGCAATTATCATCCTGCAGAGTGACAAAGAATGTGTATGTGCCAGGAGTTACGCCTGTTGTATTCCATAAAAATGTGCTATGCGGTGCAGGGGTTCCATTGTTGGTAATCGTAAGGGTTGCACCTGCCGGTAAACCGGCATATGTGATGGTTATATTGGCTCCGGACGAGTCTGTTGGATTTAACTGGAAGGAGAAGGCTCCCTGCGATGAACAGGCCTGGAGGTCGGTACTGTCTATAATACTTACGCCTCCGCCATTTGCATTGCTTATAACAGCAGTAGGGGGTGTTGTGCTGCAATTGGACAAAACCACAAAAGTCATTTCGCGCTCACTGGTACCAACTAAAGTCCCATTTCTATACTCAGAAACTTTATAGACAACCAGGGATTTTTGTGTTTGGGGAATAAAGTTCATCTGGCCTGTAGCGGTACTGAATACTAGTGAGCCGGAACAAAGTGTTAATGGGTTTGTTGCAGTTGCCGGTGAATTATAATTTACATTTGCGTTTGCTGTCTGATCCCACCCCGCAACCAGGGCAAAAGAAAGACTGTCTCCATTAGGGTCCACAGCACCCGGATTGAAACTTGCGTTTTTACAAGCACAAAAAAACGGTGTAGGTATAGTGGTATAAGTAACTGAAGAGTTTGTCTGGCCTGAATTATTCAGGGTAGCATCGAGACCAATAACGCTATTAGGAGATATATTTGTAATGCTGTTGGCTCTGCCAGCAGATGCCGCAGCACCATTAGCCCCATCATAATGAAATCTCCAGTTTGCAGAACTGGCATTTAATGTAACATTACCGGAATAAACAAATTTCCTGACACCGGGTATCGTACCTCCATTACATGCCGTATTGCTGGCCTGAGCAGCACATACAGGGGTCACTTCAACACCCTGGGGGCTGCCGGGGCTAAGGGTAAAAGTGGTATAAAGCGTAGCACCATTGTAAACCTGTATTTCAGGCGTGGCCGTATACAAGGAATTGAAAATACTTGACGCGGCGGTACAGTCGCCATAAATGGCCATGTTGATAGTGTAAGTATTGCCGCTGACCCAGGTATACCAAATATCTACCCCATAAATGTGACTCGCATAGGACTTGCCAGGAGCGGTTAAAAAAATCAATGCCAACAGCATTGATATACGAAAAGAGCTTAGTATACTTTTCTTCATAAAATAAAGAAGATATTAGGAATTCATTTTGATTATATTTCTTAGCAAAGGTTTATTTAATTAAACACGAACACATTTATAGTCATAGTATTAGACGCAAAATTGAC
>CAIYVS010000347.1 GCA_903929655.1 uncultured Bacteroidota bacterium
AGATAAACTGAACGTGACAGCGGGTGATACGGTGCATTTGTATTTTTTGGAAGGAGTCGCGAAATTTCCGCGGATAAGGAAGGTGAGGGTTGCAGGTTTATTCCACACGGGTATGGGTGAGATGGATAATTATTTCGGGCTGGGGGATATACGCCTGATACAGCGGGTGAATAACTGGCAGCCGGAACAGATAAGCGGTTACCAGATGGAACTGGATAATGAAAAATATGCCGATACAATAGCAAATACGATTTTTGAAAAATATTTGCAGGCGCCTATGACCAGCTATACTATGAGGGACATTTACAGTGGTGTGTTTGACTGGCTGGGTACCCAGGATGTTACGGGGCTTATTATGCTTGTTATTATGTCGGTTATCGCGATTATCAATCTTGCTTCTTCTTTAATGATACTGATCGTGGAGCAATCGCGTATGGTGGGCTTGCTGAAGGCTTTGGGGATGGGCCTGCAGAAGATGCAGGGAATATTTTTGTATCATGCGGGGATCATAGCCGGAATAGGTATATTGCTGGGTAATGTGCTGGCGTTGGGGCTTTGCTGGCTGCAGCTAAAGACGGGTTTTATGACCTTATCGGAAGAGACTTATTATATGAAACAGGTGCCTGTGCGTATTAATTGGTGGCAGGTGGTGATGGTGGACGCGGGGACCCTGGTGTTGTGCCTGCTTTGTATGTGGCTGCCTACTTTGTATATTCGCCGTGTGAGGCCGGCACAAGTGCTGCAATTCAAATAGACCATTTTGACCAATAAAGAGATCTATAAAAAAATATGTGCCCAGAAAACGGGCATCCCGGTGTTTCTGCAACACTGGTGGATGGATGCTGTGTGTAAGAACTGGGATGTGGCCATAACGCATAAGGGTGATAATGTGACAGGGGTATGGCCTTATCCTGTAGAGCAAAAAATAGGTGTGAGTATGATACGTACTCCATTGCTCACTCCGTACCTGGGACCTTATGTTTTTTTTCCGGTGGATATAAAGGGAAGCAATGTGGATGGTTTTGAGCATGATGTGATAAGTGAGCTACTGGCCCAATTGCCTGTGGCAAAAATGTGGCATCTAGCTTTGCAGCCCGGTATAAAACAGGCAGGTATATTTAAAAACTATGGCCTTGAAATTGATGCCAAACAAACTTTTTTGATAGACCTGGAACAAGCGGAAGCTGCATTGCTTGCCAATATGAAGGAAAATATGCGGCGCAATATAAAGGCTGCGGAAAATGAGGTAACAATCAGCGATGCTCCGGAATATCTTACTACGCTGTATGAATATCAGAAAAAGACTTTAGAGAATAAGAAAGTAATGCAGCCTTATTCGCTGGCAGATATGCAGGTTATTATGGATGCCTGCAGGGCCAATAATGCATGCTGCCTTTTTGTGGCTAAGACGGGCGAAGCTATACAGGCCATAGTTTGGAATGTATGGGACAAAACACATAGCTATTATTTTGCGGGTGCCCAAAACCCGGGCGCGGATAATTATAAGGCCATGACGGCCTTGTTATGGCATACCATCAAAAAATCGAAAGAGAGAGGCAATACTACCTTCGACCTGGAGGGCAGTATGGATGCAGGTGTGGAGCGTTTTTTCAGAGGTTTTGCAGGGAAGAGGGAATTATACCTGGTGCTGAAAAAAAATGAGAGTTTGATCTGGAAACTGAAGGAGATGATAAGGTGAATGTGGTATAAAACCATTGTTATGAAAAATACTGTTCTATTATTTTTCTTATTTCTTTTTCTGTCGTGGACTTATTCATTTGGGCAGACAAGAAATAGTCATTTATTAATAAATAGTCCTCATAAAAATCCGTCAGGAGTTTCAAGAGAGAAAAACCAGTTATCTGCGTTTGACTATTATGATTAATTATACGTTTATAACAAGCTGAATGACACGACCAATGCAAATATTGTTCTCCGAAAAATAGACCCTGAATTTTTTATATACATGTTAGCGGATAAGGGCAATTTAGACACCTTGTTTACAGACCTTAAAATTAGCTGCATCAATACATCTCAATATAAAGAGAGATTCAAAGATGTGTTTATCCGATCAAAAAACAACCCTACTTACCAGCAGTTTTTAAACATGTTGAGAACTGACCAGGAGATCAGAATTAAAATAGACACTTGCAGGGATTCCTGTGATGTCTACGAATTCCGAAGGATTAATATCGACAGGCAGAACTTTGATTTTTTACATAAATATCTTCAAGATCATCCATGGCCAGCATTGTCAGAAGGGTCATTATATGCGTATATTATTGCATTGCATGATCACGGCTATTATGACGTTTATTTGCCGATTCTAAGGAAAGCACTGGCTGATGGTAAAATAAATAGAATTAGAAATATTGAAGACTGGCAACATCTGGATAGCGTAAATGCAGATATGGAGAAGTATTTTTTACGGAGCAAAAAATTGCAATTTAATGTTACGTACTTTTTACATGATCAACTCATTCCTGCTGACGAGCTTAGAAGAATGCAGGATTCTATCCATATTCATTGCCCTATAAAGTATGCCTATGTTGTATATATGTCAGAAAACAAAAACGAGTATCTGAAATGGATAAAAGAACATAGTAAGGTCGAAAAAATTCGAGAATTGGAGCTGCGTCAGTTTGATGGTTTAGATTTGAAATGTTCGATCCTCCCCTTTCAACAAGTATTCTTAAAAAGTGATAGTAAAAAAGCCAAGTTGATGTTGTATTTTATTTATTAATATTTTTATATTTTAAACCCTCTGAAAGAATATTGGACAATGTCAATTTGTCCCAAAAACAAATAGTGGCAAAATTATTGCCATTGGTAGGGTAGCATGTTTTTTAAAAAAAAGAAAGTTATGAGCGATACTGTACTGGACAATCAGAATGCAACTAATGAAAATACAGACAAATTGTCACAGGAAGAAGAAAATGTGAATGAAACTTTGGCAAATGAACAGGATCCGGGATCTACCGCTGATTTTGCGGAGGAAGAGGAAAATGATACTGAAAATGAGACGATTGAGCGATTGAAAACAGAGTTGAATGAGGTAAAAGATAAATATGTGCGCTTGGTGGCTGAGTTTGACAATTTCAGGAAACGTAATGCGCGGGAGCGTATAGAACTATCGCAAACAGCCGGGAGAGACATTATTCAATCTTTGTTGGTGGTACTGGATGACAGCAGCCGGGCAAGCAAGCAAATGGAGACTACAACAGATATTGAAACCCTGAAGCAAGGGATTTCGTTAGTTTTCAATAAATTGCAAAATATACTGCAGCAAAAGGGATTGAAAATAATGGAATGTAAGAACCAGCCATTTGATCCTGATTTGCATGAGGCTATAACCGAAATACCGGCCCCGAATGCAAAAATGGTGGGTAAAGTGATAGATGTGGTAGAAGATGGATATTACCTGAATGATAAGCTCATCAGGCATGCTAAAGTGGTGGTGGGGAAGTAGGTTGAAAGGTTAAATAGTCGATTAGTTAATTAGGGAGTTATAAATTATTTTAATAATCAATCTTGAGTCTCTCTTGGGATTCAAGATTATTCATGGCATTAATGGCAAAAAGAGATTACTACGAGGTTTTAGGTGTATCGCGGTCTTCAAGTGCTGACGAGATAAAGAAGGCATATCGCAAGATTGCAATGCAGCACCATCCTGACCGCAACCCCGGTGATAAAGCCGCAGAGGAAAAGTTTAAAGAAGCTGCGGAGGCTTATGATGTATTGAGCAATCCTGATAAGAAGGCGCAGTATGACCGTTTTGGTCATGCAGGAGTTGGCTCTTCTGCCGCAAGCGGCGGACCAGGCGGGATGCGCATGGAAGACATTTTCCAGAATTTCGGGGATGTTTTCGGGGATGATGTTTTCGGTTCTTTCTTTGGCGGAGGACGCCAGGGTGGTGGCGGAGGGCGGAGGCAAGGCTCGCGTGGCGCTAACCTGCGTGTGAAGCTGAAACTGGATTATGCCGAGATCGCTAATGGCTGTAATAAAAAAATAAAAGTAAAAAAGCATGTTCCCTGTCAGGTTTGTGACGGCAGCGGGGCTAAGGACAAGAATTCTGTTCAGACCTGCGGCACTTGTGGCGGTTCAGGCCAGGTGCGCAGGGTGCAAAGCACTTTTTTGGGGCAGATGCAAACTGTTACTACTTGCCCGACATGCAATGGCGAGGGTTTGTCAATAACGCATAAATGTGCTAATTGTAAAGGTGAGGGCAGGGTATTTGGAGAAGAAACTTTGAGCCTGGATATACCTGCAGGTGTTATGGACGGCATGCAACTGAGCATGAGCGGACGTGGTAATGCTGGCGAGCGTGGTGGCCCTCCCGGTGACTTGTTGATATTGATAGAGGAAGAAAAACATCCTTTACTGAGACGTAATGAACTGGATGTGATCTATAATTTGCACCTTTCGTTTCCTGATGTGGTTTTGGGCACACAGGTGGAAGTGCCTACAATAGATGGTAAGGCAAAGATCAAGATACCTGCGGGCACACATAGCGGCAAGATATTCAGACTAAAGGGTAAGGGATTCCCTTCCTTCCAATCGTATGAACGTGGGGATGAACTGGTGGAGGTGAATGTATGGTCTCCGCAGAACCTGAGTCATGAAGAAAAGGAGCTGCTTGAAAAATTGAAAAAGTCGCCCAATTTCACGCCCGGCCCGGAGGCAAAGAGCGCGAGCGATGATAAAAGCTTTTTTGATAAGATAAAAGACGCGTTTCATTAAGAGCTTATACCAATTGGACATCTAAATTGGTCATGGCTAAAGCTGGAACATTTATGCTCTTTTCCCCAGCTTGAAAGCTGGGGTTACTGTATCTTCGCAATCTGTTGTGCCTAGTTTAGGTGTATAATTGGTATTAGACTGGAAATTAAATACATAGCAATCGTATGTTTATGCTATTGCTCAGAAGTTAACCATTTATTTTTACATATTATTATTGAGCCCCAAAGATTTTTTTTAAGTAAAAACTATTAAATAGTATATTTTTGCGGGCTATGTTATTAGCAAAAAGTCTTGAAAGACCTAAGGAAATTGTTTTCTGTCTATTAGCATTCTTTTTACCCTTCCCATATATTTTTGCCCCTCCTCTTATTGTTTGCCTTGTGATTTTATGGCTTATAACACTGAAGCCCGGGCAACTATATCATAATTTTAAGGAAAGAAAGGTTTTATGGATATGGCTTGCTTATTTTTTCCTGTTTGCAATCAGCTATACCTACAGTTACAATAAAAAACAATCTTTATTCGACCTGCAATCCAAACTTTGTTTTATTATCATGCCCCTGGTCATCGGGGCAGGGGGGCCTATACTTAAGAAGATGCTGGAACGCATTCTTTTTTACTTTTCAATTGGTGTTACCTGCATTGCCTTGTTTTGTATGATAAGATCATACATTATCTGGCATCAAACTCATTACACACTTATTCTTTTTTATAACAACCTTACTAAGGGCTTCGATCAAAATGCCGTTTATGAAGCACTTTACGCTATTTTTTCTATAATAAGTCTCTTGGTCTTTCCATGGGAAGATCATTTCAAAAAAAATAAAATTTTCAAGATCCTGTTAGTACTGATTCAACTCAGCTTTTTTATACTACTCTCTTCAAGAACTTTATTGGTTCTTTTTTTTCTTATCATCATACCTGTATTTATCAGGCAAGCACATAAAATAAATAAATTAGTTACTTTAAGCATTTTATTTTCTTTAGCAGCTTTCTTATTTTTTTTATTTACAACCCAGAACCCTATCAAACACCGCTACATGGAAATAGTCCATACAGAAAATGGCAAAATAGAAATGAGGCATGATACAACCATCTATAATTTTAATAACCTGACACTTAGGTTGTTTCTATGGAAAACAGGCATCGGGAATATTAGAAAACATAATTTGTGGTGGATAGGTGCAGGAAATGGAGATGCGCAGGATATACAGAATAAAAAATTCTCGGAATATTCGGCTGTAGATACGAACATTGTTAATCCTCTTTTGAATTTAAACATGCACAATATGTATCTTCAATCGCTTATTATGGTTGGTATACCCGGGCTTATTCTTTTTATCATGCTTGTTTTCTCTCCTTTTTTATATATAAAGTATAACGAATTAGGCTCCTTGATCTTGATCTTTAATTTAATAGCATGCATTTTCATGATCCAGGAATCTTCTTTTCAAACACAAGCCGGAATTATTTACTATTCATTTTTTTCAATGCTGTTCTGGAATTATTATTATTCAAAAAAAGATGATGCAAAGAAAGTTCAAAATGCAAGATAGAAGACGATTTTTGAGAAAAGTGATCTTTTGAAGAAAGAAGGCAAACCAACAGATCTAATGAAAAGCAATTGTAGTTTAATTTTTTAAAAATAGTAGCGCTATGAAATTATTAGAAATGATGAAGCTCCGGCTCAGGGCAAATAAATATAAGAACAGAGATGATAAAGGGGGGATAGCATATTTAATTGCCAATACAAAAAAGGGGGATACCTGTCTTGATATTGGGGCGCATAAAGGAGGTTATTTATTTTTCATGGTAAAACAGGTTGGCCACCAGGGCAAAGTATTTGCTTTCGAACCGCAGTCAAATCTTTATGAATACATCAGGAAAATAGTGAGCTTGTTCAAATGGAATAACGTAAAGATCGAGCATCTTGCATTATCTGACGCTGCCGGTTCAACAACACTTTATATACCAACCAACAAAGTAAGCAAGGGGTCCTCGCCGGGGGCAACCATTGTAGAACATAAAGAGCGCAATGATTTTGGTGCGACAGAGGAGGTAAAAACAGAAACATTAGACTCCTATTGCAACAGGCACAACATAAAACCTGGTTTTCTGAAAATTGATGTAGAGGGAAATGAACTAAGGATATTTAAAGGTGGTACAGATGTTTTAAAAAAGTATAAACCAAAAGTTCTTGTTGAAATTGAAGCCCGGCATATTGGTCAGGAAAAAGTATTGGAAACTTTCGGATTTATGCAATCTTTGGGTTATACCGGGCAATTCATTCATGGGTTAGAGATACTTCCATTAACCGAGTTTGATTTTAGCAAATACCAGGACTTGAATAATATGGCCAATTACTGTAACAACTTTATATTCGAAAGTAAATAGACATACACCTTTCTGACTATGTTTCAAAACATCCACAGCCTGCTCTTAAAACCACGTACTGTATTAATAGTATACATTACTGTCGCAATTATAGCCGGGGCACAGATGATATTGCTTGGCAATTCATTATTCCAACCGGCGCAGAATAAGGGCTTGGTGAGCGATGTGGTAAATACCCCCGAAGTACAACAGTATTTCATAGGGCATTATGTTACCAACTACAACAATTATGTAATTTTCAAATCATCTTTTCCACATCTTGTAAAGGGCCTCAACTTATATGCACTGCATCCATCGGATCATTGGGACCTGTTTAAATACAGCCCTACCTTTGCATTGTTTATGGGGCTCTTTGCCTGGTTGCCAGATTCTATCGGGCTTTGTCTGTGGTTAATATTTAATGCCCTGGTATTATACGCTGCAATCCGTATGCTGCCATTCGATACAAAAACAAGGGCTCTTTTACTTTGGTTTATTGCCATGGAGTTGCTGACATGTATGCAAAACTGCCAGAGCAATGGTTTGCTCGGCGGACTGATGATAGCGGGCTATTGTTTTATGCAAAAAGGAAAAAATAAATGGGCTGCGCTAATGCTGGTGATGGCAACCTTTATAAAAGTATATGGTGCTGCGGGTTTTATTCTTTTCCTCTTCTTCCCCGATAAAATAAAATTCGTTCTCTATGCTGCTTTTTGGTCTGCTGTTTTATTTTTTCTTCCGGTTGTCGCTATCCCCTTCCAAACCCTTATGTGGCAATACCACAATTGGTTGGTAATGATGTCTGCAGACCAATCTGTATCTTATGGCATATCTATTATCGGCTGGTTGCATAGCTGGTTTCATTTCGATGCTAAAATGTATATTATGCTTGCTGGAATGGCTCTTTTTGCGTTGCCATTTGCCCGCTTTAAATTATACAGCAATGAAGCCTACCGCTTGCTTAGCCTTGCGGCTATTCTTATCTGGGTCATCATCTTCAATTATAAGGCAGAGTCTGCAACTTATATTATTGCGGTGACAGGAGTGGGTATCTGGTATTTTTCAGGGCCGGCCAAATTGTGGCGTAATATCATGCTATGGACAGTGTTTGTTTTTACCTGCCTGTCATTTACCGATATTTTTCCGGGTAACATTAAGCACAATTTCATACAGCCTTATTGTATTAAGTCTGTGCCATGTATTTTATTGTGGGGTATCATTGTTGTGGAGCTTATGTTGATGAAGCCTGACAGGGCTTTGTTTAACACTCAAAAAGCCGCACTACCTTCTATATGATGTTTTAAGCATAGAAATGAGCTGAAATAATATCTTTGCGGGAGATTCTACTCTGTTATGGATAATGACAAAAAAAGGCCGGTAATAAAAATTGAACTCAATAATGTGGATAAGGCGCAGGAAAAACTGGCGCTTTGGCTTTTGATATTTTTGTGGGTAGCTACTATTGTTATATGGTTCACGCTTCCTCTTACTATACCGGTACATTTTAACCTGAAGAATGAGCCTGACAGGTGGGATGACAAGGCTTATATTTTCGTAATGCCTTTTATTGCTTCTTTGCTTTATGCATTGTTGAGTTTTGTAAATAAATATCCCCAGAGCTTTAATTATATAAAGCCGGTGACTGAGGGAAATGCGGAACGCCTGTATACTATGGGTACACGTCTTTTACGTTTGGTGAAGCTGATGATCATAATTGGCTTTGTTGTAGATACTGCAAATGATTTGATCATTGCCAAAAATCCTGCCTTTCATGATACGTTCCTGTCTACGGTATTGCAATGGGTACCTGTGATTTTAATAGCCGGGGTGCTGTTGCAGAAATTGGTATTTGCCAAGAAGAAGGATGCTTAGATATGTATTGTGTTATTGAACCCTAAGGTGGGTCGGGTAGTTAAATATATATTCTTATAATTATTATTGGTGCAAAGCTGCCTCTAAATTTGGTGCAAACGTATATGGCTATGTCTGTACAGCGCGTTTTCACAAAAAATTATAATAATAATCCTCTATATCATTGTATTAATCTGTAAACTTGTAGAAAGGAATGAAATAATTTATGGAGCCTGTTTCAGAAGCTATAACAATCAATTCAACTGAGTCTATACATCACCTGGTAAGCCAGATAGAAAAAGTAATTCGTGGTAAACGCCCGCAGATAGAAAAGGTGGTTACCTGCCTGCTTGCGGGTGGACATATCCTGATGGAGGATAATCCGGGTACAGGTAAAACCATATTGGCGCGTACCCTTGCACAGTGCATCAGCGGGATGCGCGAGGGGGAGCATGTGGTTTTTAAACGCATACAGTTCACTCCTGACTTGTTGCCAATGGACCTGATAGGTACTCATATTTTTGATGACCGCACCAAGGAGTTCGTTTTTAAGCAAGGGCCTATATTTTGCAATGTGCTGTTGGCGGATGAAATAAATCGTGCTTCACCCAAAGTGCAGAGTGCATTGCTGGAGGCTATGGCAGAACACCAGGTAACGGTGGGAGAAACTACTATGAAACTGCAACGCCTGTTTTTTACCATTGCTACACAAAATCCGATAGAGATGGAAGGGACTTATCCATTGCCTGCGGCGCAACTGGATCGTTTCTTTATGAAGATACAGTTTGGCTATGTGGATGAGGAGACAGAACTGAATATTTATCGTGAATACCTGGAAATAGCTCAAAACCTGATTGATTTGCAGCAGGTGTTAAGTATGCAGGACATTATTGCATTGCAGGAGCAGGCATCGCAGGTATTTGTGCATGAGGAAATAGTACGGGGGGTGAGCAATATTGTGCGTAATTCCCGTACGCACCAGGATATCTCGCTGGGGGCATCTACACGTAGCGGTATTGCTTTCCTGAAATGCCTGAGGGCTTATGCAATGGTGAAAGGGAGGACATTTGTTATAGAAGATGATGTAAAGGATATAGCGTATTATGTGCTGGAACACCGCCTTATTTACCGTAATAAAGAAGGCAAGCAAAAAGCGCTGGATAGTATCATTCATAAAGAGGTGGAACGTTTGGCAAAATTGAAGTTATACGCTTAAAGAGTTCACAATTTTATTGTTGAATGAATTTTCAGATTTTCAGATCCATATATTTTCAAGTTGTTGTCCTGCTGTTGTTGGCTTGCAATTCTTTTGCACAACAGGCACAGCCGCAGGTAATTAATATATCGCCCCCGCACCCTGCCGGGAAAATGGCACAGCGTGCTGAAATAGATGGCAAACGCATCGGTATAGATATTAACAGCGAGGATGCCCTGCCACGTTCGCGGGAGTTTAAGCGTATAGACAGCACTTATTATGTGGGCTGGCTGTTTGAAGGCGCCTACAAATATAACCATGCTGCAGACTACCTGGGCTTTAAAAATGCTATCGTTCCCCTGGAACGCACTATGCGCCTTACAGAGCGTGATTATCATAAAGCTTTAGCCACTCGTGCTGAAAATGTGATGCAGTATATGCCTGTATATAAAATAGACATAGACTATACCTTTAATGCACTGCTGCTGATGAATTGCTACAGCAATACAGACCAGCCCACCAAGGTGATGGAGTTGATGAGAAGGATTTTGCACTGGAATTTTCAGCGGGATTTTTATATGGATGCTTATAATTACCTGGCATGGACTGTGCACCGTAACCGATTTTATACTTCTGAAAAATATCCGTTCCTGAAAAACTCAATAGCAGCAAATGAGAAGCTAGCTAATAAATATCTTGATTCGGGGCTGGCAAAAATTAATAGGGACAGGATTACCAATACTACGATCTTTCCGCAAGGCTATGAAAAAATGGATAAGATGGGTGTGTATCATTATAAAACCATTTTGTACAGTTATGCCCTCAACATAGATTCAGCGGAATATTATTACAATCTACTGCTCAGCAGCCCGATCTTTCCGCATAATAATTATGCTACCTTCCGTGCTATTTGCGGGGATTTCAGGACCGCTGAAAGTGAGTACAACAAAGCAATACCACAGGATGCGGG
Source organism: uncultured Bacteroidota bacterium (assembly GCA_903929655.1). Classification (GTDB taxonomy): domain Bacteria; phylum Bacteroidota; class Bacteroidia; order Chitinophagales; family Chitinophagaceae; genus JABDGU01. The sequence continues at coordinate 11,130 of CAIYVS010000347.1, forward strand.
CGATAAGCGACTGAAAGAATGGGCCTATTATTCTTCTATTATTGATATTTATAAGGCGCTGCCTAAAAAAGGTATCGAGGATATGAATGAGATGATAAAAGCATCCGGTTCTACACCGGGCTTTGGCTGGTACAATATTGCCCTAGCCCGTTGCATGTTGTATGACGGGCAGGTTGAGGAAGCTAATCGTTATATTAACAAAGCTGCTGAATTTAAAGAATTGCATATTGGTACTACATTAGGACAAAGTCAGTATGATTTTAGTGTACAATTACTGAAACTGATGAATAAAGAAGCTGAATGGCAGATGCAGCAATTTGAGCATCGCAACTGGTGGTATAATCCGGTTATTTTAACTGATATGGCCCAGCTAAAAGGGGAAAAGTATTTACAGCAGTTTCTTATCATTAACCAGTTTGCCCAAAACCCGGAAAGGGATATGGTGATCTACAAACTGTTTTCTACGGAAAGTACGGTGGACTGGGATGAAATATGGTATCTTATAAAGGACTTTAGTACACGTTTTTTCTTAGATCGGTTTCAGAAGGAGTTGCAAACTGATAACAGGAAGTATGTGCATAAATATTTTGAATACTTTGTGGCCCGCCTGCAAATGAAACAGGGAAATTATGATGAGGCAAAGCGTATGCTGGATAATATATTGCAGAAACCCACTACTGACCTTGAGTATGAAAAATTATTTGTAGCGCGAGTATTCCAGGCAGAGGCAGAGTGTGCCAAACAAAAGGATGATAAAGACGCCATGAATGACTGGATATATCGTATGTACTCAAGCTTTCCTCAATTGCTTCCGTATACAGGTCTTGTTCCGAACATTAGGCTGCACCTGAGCGGTGATGTGGACAAACAGGTAGTTGAAAGGCTTAAAGATTGTAATATCAACTGGGTGACAAATAGCTCCGTCCCCGCTGCTGAGGCCTACCTTATTTTTAGTAAGAAGGGAGATAAGAAGGATATTCAATATTATGTGCTGGATAAAAGTGGTAATTATATTGTGCCCAAACAATCTTTCTCATACCGCAAGGCAGATGAAACCGGTGTTTCCCTTGCCTACCGCATTTTTAATATAGGCGGTAAAGAACCTGAAAAAGAAGAGGCTAAGAAGAAATAAATATCAAAAGTGTTTGTTTCTGAAGGACTTAAAATGGTAACATTGAAAAAACAATATAAAATCAGTAGTTTTAAATCCCGGTAAATTGAAAAATGACCTTAACAAGTAAACCATGTTTATAGCTTCGCTTTATAATCTTAAGGGTGGTGTGGGCAAAACTGCTTCTTGTGTGAATTTTGCATACATGGCCGCAAAAGACGGATATAAAGTATTGCTTTGGGACCTTGATCCCCAGGGAGCGGCGAGTTACTACTATAATGTGCAGCCTGGTGTAAAATGGAGTATCAAGAAGATCATAGGCAATGAACTGTCTCTTGAAGAAGCTATCATGAATACCAGTTATGAGAACATTGATATAATTCCTGCAGATATTTCGGCGAGGAAACTGGATATGTTGCTTGAAGAAAATAATGGCTCTAAAAAATACCTGAAGCATTTACTTAAAAAGCTGGAACATTACGATTTCGTATTCATAGACTGCTCGCCGGGTTTTTCGTTGTTAGCAGACAATGTTTTTTATGCATCAGATGCTGTTTTGATGCCTGTGATTCCTACTACACTTTCTGTGCGGACCTACGAAATTGTGAAATCCTATTTTGAAGAGAAGGGCATGCTGGACAAAATGATGTGTTTTTTTACAATGGTGGATGTGCGTAAGAATATGCATAATGATGTGATGCAGGAGCTATTTAAAGACAAACGTTTCTTCGAATATTATATTCCTAATCTTTCAGACATTGAAAAAATGGGCATCCATCATGCACCTGTGGAGTCATTTGCCCCCAATAGTTATGCAACAACATGCTATAGAGCATTGTGGCGTGAAATAAAGGAAGGTGTGCTGGAATAAATTTTCAGGAGATGAGCTGCATATTCATCACAACATTACCTAATGCAAACATTTCTTTTTCTATTTCTTCTATCTTTTCCGACAGGAGATTTTTTTCTTCCATGTGTTTGTTCATATTCTGGAATACGCCATAAATACTGATGGCCTTACCATACCTTATCCGTGCCTTACCTATTACCCTTACCCAACTTGTATTGCCTTTAGCTGTAATGAAAGGTAATATCATGTCAAAAGGCAATGCTTTATCAATGGCATTACTTACGGCATCTGCAAACATTTGTTTTGCATCGCCGGGGAAAAAGTCGAAAATAGTATCCAGGTCCGGCTGGTAATCGTAGCTGGTTTCATGGATATCATACACCATCCTGGACCATGTTGTTATCATGTTTTCCAGGTTCACTGCCCAGGCCCCTATCCTGGCAATTCTACAGGTGTCGTTAAACAAACGTTCTATCTGTTCTTTTTCGGTGCGAAGACTTACGATCTCATTGATGTCCTGTGTGGCAGTAAGGAGGTGTGTGACATGGTTCCTGTCATTTTTCAAGGTTGTTATTTCTGTACGGAACCATGTGTAATCGCCATCTTTTTTCTGAAAGCGGTATTCTACAGCCTCATCGAAGTCTCTGCCTTCCAGTGCCGGGAAATGGCCCCTGTTCTGGAAATAATCTTTATCTGCGGGATGTATAAAATCATATGGGTTTCTGCCAACCAGCTCTTCCTGGCTGAAGCCAGTGAGATCTGCCAGTGCATTATTGATCATTTCAAATCTGCCAATAGCTTCATGATAGCAAACCAAATACTTATTATTCTGCTCACAGAATTTTTCGAAATCCTCTTTTGTCATACCGGTGGGGGATGCAATTCGTTTTTATGTGATAGGGTATGGTACGGCACCTTTCGACTCTCCAATACTCCAGGTGCCAGAAAGCGCTAATTTAATATTCATTTTTTTATTAAGCAAACCGAACAGTCTATTGTTTTGTTGATGCATTGTTAAAAGTGCTCTGAAATGGCATTTGTTGCTGTTAGTCGGTATTTCTTGTCTATTTTTAAGTGTATTGTCCAATTTGTAATTAATTATGCGCGTCAGGGTCTTTTTTTTTCTTTTTCTGTTGCCACAATATCTATTAGCCCAAAGTAAGCCTGTAGATCTTTCGGGCATTATTATCATTAATGGAACCAGCACTTTATCTTATAAACTGGTATTTACAGATTCTGCGGGTTTCATAAGGGGGTATTCTGTAACGGATGTACACCATAAAGATGAAACCAAGGCAAGGATAGAGGGCAAAATTGACATGGCAGAGAAATCTATATCGTTTAAAGAAACCAGCGTCATTCCCCGGCCCATTCCATCAGATTCGGTTATTATGTGTATGGTGCATGCAAAACTGCTATATAAGCAGGCATCAAAGAGTATGATGCTTAGCGGGAATTTTAAAGGTGTAGATGAAAAAACAGGTAAAGAATGCGCAAAGGGAACCATTACGATGTTAAATACCGATCTGCTGAATGAGCTTTTTAACCCTGCCCCAAAACATGATACCATCAGCAGTGCCCC
>CAIYVS010000348.1 GCA_903929655.1 uncultured Bacteroidota bacterium
AATTCCCGAACGTAAATAAAGAACTCGGGCCCGAAATGAAAAGCACAGGCGAGGCTATACGTTTCATCAAAACTTTGCGCGATCCCTGGTTCAGGAATTTATACAAAGAACGCAGTATGCACCTCAGCAAATAATTCACAGCATACTTATATTGAACCCCATAATAAATTCACAATGAGGCTTAGTGGCATACCCACTAACTCGCGTCACTGCGAGGAACGAAGCAGTCTCACGAAATGAGGAAATACACTACGCTGGTTTTGTCTGTGAAATCATTTAATAGACTGTATGTAAAGCACATAAAATGTCAAAAGCGGCTTATATCAATTAGTCCCCTAAACTAAACACAACAGATTGTTAAGATACAGTAACCCCGGCTTTCAAGCTGGGGGAAAAAGAGAATAGATTTTCCGGCTTTAGCCATGACCATTTATAATAAGAAGCCATCAAAATTGTTAATTTAGAGATGAAGCTAAATCTTCTTGATGCCGTATTCCCCCCTTATAGTGTAGCCATTGTGCGGTAGCGAAGGGGGACAAAGGGCAATGTCATTAAGTTAAGGAAAAAAGTCCGAAGGACTGGTATGGTTATAGCAAACAACATAGCGAAATGTGTATAAACCCCAACGGGGTGACATTATTTCGCGAAGTACAAATCCTTAACTTAATGACATTGGGACAAAGGGGGATGTCGTTTAGCATTAATGATGGCGGTTCATTATTAGATGTTCAATCCGTATTATTTAGCCCCGTTTTTGTGATATATTTACTTTTACACTAAATTTACAACAAACTAAAGCCGGATATTTTATGAAAAAACAATTACTGGGCATTGCCTGTATTGCATTTTTTGCTGGATCTGTATTTGCTCAAACACCCATCACATTAAACCAGTCCTCTTACACAAGTACTTTTGCCAACACGAACGACACCGTACTCACATCTATCCTGTCTTCCACCTACCCCAATCTCAGTGCAGCAACCAATGCCAGCTGGGATATGACAGGGGCGGTGTCGACAACATCTGTTGGCAGTATCAGGCATGTCAGTCCGTACACTTCCGTTTTTGCTTCTGCTCAATATGCAGATAGTCTTTTATTTCCTTTTAATGGTGTGCCATCTGCAACTTACCTTTCTGATGTGCAGAATACCATTACTTCAGCAGGCTTCTCAGAGTATGGCCAGCATGTTAAACGCCAGTCATTTAATCCTCCCGGATTTGGAGCTACAGATTCTGTTGTCGTGGATGCCCAGGATATTGTATATGACAATCCCAGGACTATTATACAGTTCCCTGCAACCTATTTAAGTACTTGGACTTCTACTTACTCTTATCATTTCAATTTTCATTTAAGTATTGCTGCTTTACTGTTAAGTAATGCTGCTGGCTATATTAGTTCACATATTACCGAAAAAGACTCTGTAGTAGGTTGGGGACAAATGGAAGTAAAACAACTTGATGGAAGTACCTCAGGATTTGTAAATGTTTTACAGGTAAAAACCACAGTAAGTGACGAAGATAGTTTTTACATGCCTGGAACCTCAGCTTTTGTATTATCTACTCTAATGTCTCAGATTAATGTTTCACAAGGCCAGGTAAGCAATTCATATTATCAGTATTATTATCGCCCAAATGAAGTCACTCCTCTTGCAAAAATTGTATTTTCCGATAGCACTTATAGCGCTCCTTCGAGCGCCCAAACCCATGCACAGCGGCTGCCACCCGGCCCGGGTGGTGTAACAAGTCTTTCGGCGAATAACAGAATATCCGTATATCCTAACCCGGTTACAGGTGGAAATATTTCCATAGATATACCGCAAATATCACAAAACAATAACTGGACTTACGAGTTAATAGATATTAATGGCAAACATATTTTAAGCAACGCTTTGAGATCAGCTCATACTCAAATCCGGCTATCTTCCGATATGAGCGTCGGCATTTATTACTTAAGTCTCAAAAACAATGGCAGGCCTATTGAGACAAGGGCCATAGATGTAGTAAAATAATATTCATCTGCGCAAAGCCAAAAGCCATTTTTATTTAATAAAAATGGCTTTTTTATGGGTGTATCATTCAATATTTACGTCTTATAGTAGAATAGCACAACTACATTTCATTAATAAATATGTAATTATGCTCTTTCGGGTACTTATAAAATTTGTAGCATTATTAAGCTATTTTTGTAGTTTTACGGTTCTTTAATTTTTCGGATTTATTAACATTTGTATTTAGATTATGAAAAAAAGCATTTTTACTATTTGTACGATACTTTTTGTTTTACCTATCATCTCAGTAGCACAACCTATTACTTTAGGGATTGTTGACAGCAACACCTACCTCAATGTATCTACGAGCTCCCTGGGTATTGAAACAGATACTTTGGCAAGGGTTGACATGTCTACTGCTATTTTTCCTACCTTCAGTGCCCACCTTAATTATAATTGGGATCTGACTAATTTATATTACACTTCTACGCATCGGGTTGGTTATATAGCAGGAGTATCTCCATATCAAAATGTAGATACTGAAAGTTATACAATGGGCCCCGTACACTATTTCGCATACAACAACAATTTTTTCGTTTATGACGGCTGGAAAAGCGATGCTCAAAATCTTGACTCTCAGACAGTTATTCTGAAAAGAGCACATGACAGTACCATTATTGCCACCAACTTTGCATTTAATTACAGGCTTGTTCCGGGAACTAACAACAGCATAGCTTATAAAAATATTTTACCGTTCCCTACCACATTGAATACTACCTGGGGTTCAGGCTATTCTTTCTTCCATACACTCCGTTTCAAAGACAGTGACCCAACCATGAATGACACAAGTTATAAAAACGGCTACCATGCTGAATATGCAAATGAACACAGCGATGTCATTGGTTTTGGATTTATGACAATTAATGCAAAAGATTCCACACCTACCCGTCTCTTTCATGTGTTGCAGATCAAGGTTGTAAAAAGTTACATAGATAGTATCGTGATTCCTGCTGGTGTTCAGGCAAGGCTGTATGACAGTATGGGTCTGGCAAGGGCTTATACCAGGAATGTATATGAAATGGATTTTCGTACCACCCAGTTATTGTCTCCTTTAGCAAAGTTCATTTTTACAGATAGCACAATGTCTGTAGTTCAAAGTGCAGAAATAAACATTGGCAATCTCAGCAAGATCGATGATTCTACTGCAGGTGTAACCGTTCTTACCAATAGCGGTGCCAAAATGCAGGTATTTCCAAACCCGGCTGTCAATGGCCAGGTGTATATAGAAATACCCAATGCTCAAACTGGCAACTGGACATACCAATTATACAATATTTCCGGCCAGGTATTGTCAACAGGCACTATGCCATTAGGCAACGGTACTAACAAGGCACAAATAATGTTACCCTCAAATATAACAGGAGGCGTGTATTATATAAGCGTTAACCACGATGGTAATAAAGAGGCTACCACGCCTTTGATGATAGCTAAATAAGGTCTTTATATAAATTATTTAAAACGGCTGTTTCCGAAAAAACAGCCGTTTTTGATTTTATAAAATTTCCGTTCCACACGGTCTAAACATAAACTATCTTTGCCGCTGTCGAAATAAATTAAATATGCAAGCAAAGCATCCTAAAGATACTTTTGTAATGATGTCTGAACTGGTATTGCCAAATGATACCAACACCCTGGGCAACCTGATGGGTGGCCGCCTGATGCACTGGATGGATATAGCCGCAGCCATAGCTTCACAAAAGCATTGCAATTGCCCTGTTGTCACTGCCTCTGTCGATAACCTGTCTTTTAATAATCCGATTAAGCTGGGCAACCTCCTGACTATTGAAGCCAAGCTGACACGCACCTTCCATACCTCTATGGAGGTGTACCTGCGTGTATATGGCGAAGACCTTACAGCCCAGCATAAATACCTGAGCAATGAGGCCTATATGACTTTTGTGGCCCTCGACCCCCATGGTCGCCCAAGGAAAGTGCCCGAAATAATACCGGAAACAGAAGCCGAACAAAAAATGCACGATGGCGCTTTGCGCCGCCGCCAGTTAAGACTCATATTGGGCGGTAAAATGAAAACCGAAGAAGCAGGAGAACTGCGTGCACTATTTATAAAAGACTAGTTTTATTGTAAAAAAGAAAAATAATGACTTTAGATAGAAAAACCGTCCCGGCCATACACGATGCCATAGAATTTGATTACATATTACCGGCAATAAATGAACAGACTCTTCATAATGGTTTGCCCCTTTATTGGCTCAATGCGGGTGTACAGGATGTGGTAGAAATAGATTGGGTATTCCCGGCGGGTGTTTGGCATGAACCTCAGCCATCTGTTGCATTTGCAGTTGCAAGCCTGTTAAAAAACGGCACCACAAAGCGCAATGCCCACCAGATAAATGAAGCACTGGAATTTTACGGCGCCAGTCTGAAAGTAAACACTGGCAATGATAATGCAACTGTTACCCTGCACTCCCTCACCAAACATCTGCCCGATCTGCTGCCTATTATTTATGATCTCATAACAGATGCCATATTTCAGGAAGCAGAACTGGAAATTTATAAGCAAAACGCCATTCAGCGCCTCCTGGTAAATCTGAAGCAATGTGAATTTGTAGCTAACCAACGTATTGATGCAGTGCTCTTCGGAGAAGAGCATCCTTATGGTCGCTTTTCTAAAAAAGAAAAAATAGAAGCCCTGACCCGCGAAACCCTGCTGGCTTTTTACAAAGCCAATTACCGCCTCGCTGATGTAAAAATATTCATGGGAGGCAATGTGACTGAGAAAGAAGTAAAATACCTGGATGATATTTTTGGTAAAATTCCCGTTCAGCAATCAGTATCACAAAAAGAGAACTTGCCCCCAGTTGTAGCCGGAGATAAAAAACAAAATCTCCTCAACGATCCCGATGGTGTGCAGGGCGCCATACGCATTGGCCGTCTGTTCCCTAACAGGCACCACCCCGATTATGCACCTATGGTAGTTTTAAATACCCTCTTTGGTGGCTATTTTGGTTCACGCCTAATGAGCAATATACGCGAGGACAAAGGCTACACTTATGGCATATACAGTTCACTCACCCCTTACCATCATGGCGGTTCCCTCGTCATACAAACCGAGGTGGGCCGCGATGTAGTGGAAGCTGCAGTAAAAGAAGTATATCACGAAATGGAACTGCTTTGCAATGAAACAGCAAGCGATGATGAATTGCTGCTGGTAAAGAATTACCTGCTGGGCGGCCTGCTGGGCGACCTGGACGGCCCATTCTCCATACTGCAACGTTGGCGCACCATCATACTCAACGGCTTTAGCAAAGACCATTTTGATAACAATATACGCGTCTACAAAACCGTTACAGCAGCCGAACTAAAAGACCTGGCAAACCGCTATTTTAAGAAAGATGATTTTTTTGAAGTAGTGGTTGTTTAATACAAAATCCTAAATTTATGTTCTTAAGCCAAGCTAGCTCAGCTGGTAGAGCAACAGTTTCGTAAATTGTAGGTCGTGGGTTCTAATAAATGATTCCTGCTATCTGAAAGCCTTATCTAGTAAGCGTTTTAGACAATTTACACACTCGATGCTTTTCGATGCTTATTCGCACTTTTAAGGTATTTTTAGCAGTCTGTATGAAAACTGTATGAAAATTTTCAAACAAATACCCATGCCAAATTTTTCAAAGCATGGTAATTACATTCAAAGTATTTCTTGATGAAAGAAGACAAAAGACAGATCGTACATATCCCCTTAAAATAAGGGTTAATGTTGACAGAAAACAGAAAGAAATCCCTCTTAACATCTATCTGTTAAAAAATGACTGGGATAAAAAGAATAACAGAGTAAAGGCATCATATCCCAATGCAAACCTCATAGCCCAAAAGATTTCCAAGACATTAAGCAAACTACAAGCAATTACTTTAAAGCTGGAAGCACAGGATAAAGTATTTGGTGTAGATAATATTGTAGATACATTCCTTAATAAGAAGGATTATACCATTTAGACATTGAATATACACTTAAATTTATTGTTGTAAAAATCACGTCCACAAATGGATTTTACTATAGTGCTGTTGATTTCGCTGTTG
>CAIYVS010000349.1 GCA_903929655.1 uncultured Bacteroidota bacterium
AGGATTGTTCAGTATAAAATCTATAATAACCGGTCCAACCACTACGGTTTGACTCAACATAGATCGCCCATACACGAGTTTCTTCATCCTTAAATATTTGCAATGGTTTGGAATAACCATACTCAATGGATACTTTATTCAATTCATCAAAACTATATATATCAAAAACATTGGGTATTCTATTAAGGCATTTCAGTAGTTGTGAATTATCCTCTTGCGCGACTTTCACAGTAAGTTCCTTCAGTGGGTGCAATGATAAGAATGTACCTTGTTCCTTTAGCTGACCATTTGCATCAAACGCAATAAGGCTTATTACGACGATGCAATATATGCGTTTCATATTTTAATATTTGGATAATTAAAATTAAGAATATAAAATAACATTTTTATAATTGCCCCTTATTTAATTTAAACAATGAACCTTATGAGGTTTTAATAAAATAGCATCTAATACGCGAGTGCCTTTAATTTAATGAAAAAGAAATTCTATATCTTTGATAATGATAATCATCTTCTATCATTATTATTGCCAACAACATCAAAAACGAAATAAGTTCTTATGAAATTTCTTTTACCTGTTTTCATATTAATATTTTTTATCTTCATTAGCTGGACGCCTCTTGCTGCACAAACCACAATTACTGGGCACGAACAGGCAAAAACAATGATCAATTTTACTACGCTCGCTAACTACTATCTTCAAAATCCCGCCCCCCTCGTGGTACAGGATTTGGAAAATGAGGCGGAGAGTATACCTCCTCATGCATACCCGGATACCGCATTTATCCACAGAAGACAAAACGCCGGGCAAGGGGCACAGGGACCTGTCTACAATATTGTACCTAACCTGCCTCCATCTCCTGCCCCGGTGGATAGCTTTGAGGCTGTGTTGGATAATGGTACGGTAATCCCTCCTGATACACATGGTGCTGTGGATTCTAACTATTGCGTTACTGCCATCAATCCTAACGTAAGAATTCAATCCAGAACAGGATCAATTACTTCTACCGTGTCTTTAAATAGTTTCTGGAATTCTGTAAATTCTACCGGTGGCTGTTTTGATCCGAGGATCCATTACGACCAATATGCTAAGCGTTGGATCATTGTAGCTGTTGCACATGGACAAACTACGAACTCCACTTTATTAATAGGTGTATCCCAAACCAGTAACCCAACTGGCAATTGGTACTTGTACTCAATAGTTGCAGACAGCACAGGTAATAACTGGTTCGATTTTCCTAATGTTGGCTTCAACAAGAGATGGTTAGTGGTTACCGGCAACTATTTCAGTGTATCATCCAATTCATTTTCTGATTCAAGAATATTTGTATTCAATATCGCCAACTTGTTTGCGGGTACCGGTGCCAATTATACGCGTATTACCAGTGCAAATGATTATACAGTTTGTCCTGCTATCATGTACGATACCACTTCCTCCAATATGTTTATGGTGGAGACCTGGGACGGCTCCAACGGCCTCTTGCAATTATTGAAATTATCCGGGTCCACTTCCTCACCAACAATGAGTAGTATAGGCTATCCTTCCACTTCTACCTTGTGGCAAAGCAATGGCCCTGATGCTTTTGCCCCGCAGATAAGCGACACCAATAAAATCAATACGAATGATGACAGGATTACTCAACTTATATTGATAAATAATCGCCTTTGGTGTTCCCATACCATTTTCCTGCCTTACAGTACCACGACAGACCCTACCCGTTGTTCCATCATGTGGTGGCAATTGGATACGGCCGCCAACCCCATACAAAATGGCAAAATAGATGACCCTTCAGGGAATAATGATTATGCATTTTCAAGCATAGCAGTAAATAAATATAATGATGCGCTCATCGGCTTCTCTAATTTTTCATCTTCCATACATCCAAGTGCATCATATGCCATACGCTCTGGCTCAGACCCAATGGATTCCATGCGGCTTTTATATACTTACAGAGCAGGGCAAAATACTTATCACAAAACTTATTCAGGCACAAGAAACAGGTGGGGCGATTATTCAGGTGCCGCACTTGATCCTTTGAATATGGCTGATTTCTGGACCATTCAGGAAGTGAGCTCAAGTACAGTAAATGTTTGGGATACATGGTGGGCGCAGATCAATACCTGCAATATGTATTCCTCACTTATCACCCCTTCCGGACCTACTACCCTATGTAGTGGTGGCAGCGTTACCCTTCATGCCGATACGGGCACGGGTGGCTATGCCTATCAATGGCAGCTTGCTGGTACGACAATACCGGGAGCAACAAGTTCGGCTTATACTGCGACAGGCAGTGGTATTTATAAATTAATAATAACCAAAAACAATTGTACTATTACCTCTTCAGGCATTACTGTAAGTTTAATGGTTCCGGTTATCGGAGCCATTACGGGTAATTCAACATTATGCCCTGGCGCTACTGTTAATTTATCAGACACTACTTCCGGCGGCACATGGAGCAGTGATAATACCAATATTGCCACCATAAACAGTTCGGGAGTTGTAACCGGAGTTGCAGGAGGCGGCACTAATATTGTTTACACTGTAACAAACGGAGTTTGCATAGATAGTGTAATAAAAGCAATAACCGTAAATGCAGGCCCGACGATCGCAGCCATCACCGGCCCATCATCTGTATGTGTTTCCTCAAGCATCAATTTAAACAGCACAACCAATGGAGGTACCTGGAGCAGCGACAATACCAGTTTTGCCACAGTAAACAGCACAGGCGCTGTAAGCGGTGTTGCCGCAGGTAGTACTAATATTGTTTATACAGTAACGAATGGTTCTGGCTGCACAGACAGTGTTGTAAAAACAATAACAGTGAATGCATTGCCTGTTGTTGCATCAATAGGCGGAGGTTCTGATGTTTGTGCCGGCAGTTCTACCTCCTTAAGTATGACCACAACGGGCGGTACATGGAGCAGCGACAATACTTCTATAGCAACCGTAAACAGTTCGGGTCTGGTACATGGGGTTGCTGCAGGTTCTGTTACTATTAAATATACTGTAACGAATTCTTCTTCCTGTACAGATAGCGCTACAAAAACAATAACTGTACATGCATTACCAGTAATAGGAGTTATCGGCGGACCAACGTCAGTGTGCTTAACAGATACCATCTCTCTTACAGACACTTCTTTAAACGGTACATGGAGCAGCGATAATACCTCACTTGCCACAATTAGCAGTTCCGGCGTCGTAACCGGTATAGCTACAGGCTCAACCCTCG
>CAIYVS010000350.1 GCA_903929655.1 uncultured Bacteroidota bacterium
CAGAACGTCTGCAAGTGTTTTTACCAGGAGGGTTTTTGCCAGTCCGGGCACACCTACCAGCAAGCTATGACCATTACATAGAATTGAAATAATAAGCTTGTCTACTACTTCCTGTTGCCCTATTATTACCTGTCCTATACCTTTCCGGATCTCCTCAAATTTCTCTTTCAGGGCATTTGCTGCTTCAATATCCGTTTTATATTCCTGCATTGCTTAGTTAATTGTTTATATAAATGCGGAAGTTCTATTATTTTGTGTAAACAAACAAATTCTTATTCCGGTGGATATTACATTGAGAGATGCCCAGCAAAGGGTAGATGAATGGATAAAAACAATTGGTGTGCGCTACTTCAGCGAGCTTACCAACCTTGGCATACTGGTTGAAGAAACCGGGGAACTGGCCCGTATCATGGTAAGGAAATATGGAGACCAGTCTTTTAAGGAAAGCGATAAGAATAAAGAGCTGGCTGATGAAATGGCCGATGTTTTGTGGGTATTGCTATGTCTTGCCAACCAGACAGGGGTGGACCTTACAGATGCCCTGAGCAAGAATTTTGAAAAGAAAACACAAAGGGATGCTACGAGGCATAAGGATAATGAAAAGCTTTAATTAGTATTAAAAAATGAAAATGTTAAAATTTTAAAATCAATTTTCAAATTGTGATACCTTAATTTCGTATTTGAATATTTACAAATAAAACATAAAGAAAAATAGTTAATGATATTTTCGTCGAAGCTGATTGAGGATGCGGTGCAGGAATTTTCGAAGCTCCCCGGTATAGGGAAAAAAACTGCCTTGCGCATGGTGTTGCAATTGCTTAAAATGGATACAACAGAGGTGGATTCGTTTTCGGGTGCTATTTCCCGTATGCGCCATGAAGTGAAATTCTGTAAGATATGCCATAATGTTTCTGACGCCGAGGTTTGCATGATATGTGTGAATCCGGGGCGTAATCACAGCCAGGTATGTGTGGTGGAGAATATAAGAGATGTTATTGCAATAGAAAGTACGCAGCAATATAGCGGTTTATACCATGTGCTGGGTGGCATACTTTCGCCGCTGGATGGTATTGGGCCGGAACAATTATATATTTCTTCATTGCACGACCGTGTAAAAAATAATGAGGTAGAAGAACTTATTATGGCGTTGAGCCCTACAATAGAAGGGGATACGACTGTTTATTATATAGCCAGGCAATTAAAAGACCTGCCTGTACGTATTACAACCATTGCGCGTGGCATTGCATTTGGCGGGGAGTTGGAGTATACGGATGAAATGACACTAGCGAGGTCTATTGCAAAACGCTTGCCTATTGAAAATTATGTGAGCATAAAGGGGGTAAATGGTTAAAAAGTTAAAAGGGTAAAAATTAATTGGGTGAAGAGTTAAAAGGGTAAAGAGTTAATCGGGATTTTTAGACATCTTTTTAAGCCATGCCATATACCCGTTTAACAAACGCTCTACCGCTAGCATTTTTTCATGATATTCATTTAATACTTTTTCGGAAATGTATTCACAATCATATGCGTCTATAACTTGATTGTACGTTTCAAATAGTGACCCTCTGCCTTGCACACAAAAATGTAATTGATCTTTATAAGTATATCTGCCGTAATCTTCAGCAATATTATCTCCTATAGATCGCACAGCCCTGACAATTTGGTCTTCAAGACGGTATTTTTCTATTGCTGGAAAAACTTTAATTAAACTATAAATTGATTTTTTA
>CAIYVS010000351.1 GCA_903929655.1 uncultured Bacteroidota bacterium
ACTTTCACTTTGTATGGGCTTGCTGGTTCAATATGCCTTTGGACAGACCGCTGCTGATACCATTACATCAAGTGATATGCCGGTATCCGGTGATACATTGAGATTTAGCACCTCCTCGCCCCTTGATACCGCTGCTATTAACCGACTGAATGATACCGGTGCAAACCAATTTTGGGATTTCAGTTACCTGGTACCTGTAGCGCAGGGCATAGACAGTTATAGAACTGCATCGCAAGTAAATTTAGCTTATGCTCTTCTTATATCTCCTTCTGCTTGCGGTTATAAGGTGGCAGATAGCTTGCCTGGGTCTCCGGTAAGTATACAGCAACTGTACACTTTTTTTCAAATAACAAATAGTGCTACTAAATATGAAGCAGTGGCATGGGCTGCATTTATAGGGGGCTTTCCATCGCCATTTAATTATACAACCCCAGATATGATTTATCATTTTCCACTGGCTTACGGAAATGTTACAGACAGTTCAAGTTTCAATTTGTCCATATCGGTGTCAACTTTCGGCTCACTGAAACAAGTTGGTACAAGATATACTACTGTGCTTGGTTGGGGAACTATTAAAACACCATATTATACTACAGCGCAGGCTGCAATTCTTGTTCAATCCAAGGTGCAGGAAACGGACACTGTTATGGTGGGTACCATAGCGCTTCCTCCTATTCCCCGCAATAGGATTGAGTATAAATGGCTGATAAAAAATGAACATTATCCGGCTGTTTTTGTAACAACCCCCAATCCAAATACAACAGCATCTATTACAAGTATTACTTACAGGGATATTTATCGCGATAGTTTGCATATACCTCCGCCAAACGGAGTTAATAATGTAACACCTGGAATAAGCATATTAAAAGCATATCCTAATCCATCTGAAGATGGAAAAGTTAATCTTGATATACCTGCATCATGGACCAGTTTCAGTGTTGATATATATGACATGCAGGGCAAACTGCTTAATACATCCCGCAATAGCCGACAGTTGAATTTACAAATGCTTCCTAAAGGTGAATATATAGGACGTGTGAGTTCAGGTGATAATACTGGTTTTGTTAAGATAACGAAGTAGGACTTTTATAACATTACAAAAGCCATCCTTGTTAACGCCGGGATGGCTTTTTGTTTTACTTATATTCCCTGTTTATTTTCAGGCCTGTTAGCTTCCCTCTTTTCCATTCCTTTAATTCTTCCATATATTTTCTGCTGTCTTCATCCTTTGTAGTTGTCGGGTTAAGATCATCCAGGTCAGGTTTCCCCGCATTTATCCATGCAGTGTACCAGAAATCAGCAGTCATTTGTATAGCTGCTCTCATTTGCGCCTCAACCATTCCATTCAGCCTTTTATGGTATTCTGTGGCATAAGCATTGGAAAATACGGACTGTCCATACTTGCTCTTGATCATTTTCCCTTCAGCATCCATGCTGTACACTTTGTCTTGTGGAAATTCTTTTCTTAATTTCCTCTCAATATTCAACATGGTATCTGCCAGCATATGCGATCTTTCGACGATGTGCCATGTAGCTTGGGTGATATTGGCTATATAATGCACTTCTCCTGTATAGTAGTTATAGCTATCACCAAACATCTCTGGCAGCTGAGATTCCCAAAAAGCATGTATGTCTTTTTGCCCGGTATATTGCCCATTGTGATTGATGGACGTATGCAACGGCATATGTGCGTCAGCAATATAATGACTTAGATCGCCCGCAAGAAGTATAATATCGGTCTTGTTTTTGTTTTTAAAAGCAATTGTCAGCTTGTTCATCATTTCCTGCATATACCAGGGCAGGATACCATATTTCTGCATACTGTCTTTATTGTAAATAGCAAGTGCATCTTTCATGGTTTGAGGCATTGCATCAGCAGATGTATAATGGTAACTTTCAAGGTTGATGTAATGCCTCGGAAACTCTGATTTATCTTTCAATGCATATTTTCTAATATCTGGTACTATAGATTCTTCAACAAGGGAATTAGAATTATCATAAAAGAACATACCCATTTCTGCAGGCAGGGCAATTATAGCAGCCTTAATAATATGCTGGTGTCCGTATACACCCCATGCATATAGCATATTGCCTTGAAAAACGATATAGATCGTGAGTAAAAAGATTACTCCTTTATTCTTCATTTTTGCTCTGTTTTCTTATGCAAAAGTAGGCGCTTTACACAACTATTTTTTTGCAGTAAGAATTTGATAATACTCGCGCAGTTGCAATGTCCTTGCTTTTACAATATTTACGCGGTCATTTGCCCTCACAAAGGTCCAGTTTTCTCCTGGTTTGTTGAAGATGTTGTCGTAGGAATTAAATTCGGCATCACGATAAGCCAGCCATGCTTTTTGCGATTGTATGAAGGCGTTTTTATCTTTAGGGTTTTTCAATTCTTTAACCAGTCTGCTATAATATTTATCCAGTTCTTTATCCCATTTTCCATAAGCCTCATAGGCGCAATTCCTGATGTTTGCGGCAGATGTATCTTTCCGAAGGCAATCTTCGTAAAACTGGTCTATGGGTTCCCTTTTATCAAAAGTCTGGGCATGACTGTGCACTGAAATGATAGAGATAAAAATAAGTATGATTGCAGGTTTTATACAGCACATAGCGGAACGCTTTGTTTAAATGACACTAATTTGATGCCATAATTTGTGTTAAGTTTAAGTAGCTTATGAAAATAGCGATTATTGTGAAAATTTTTACATTTTTCTCAAAGCCTGCTATGATATTCTGTTATCCCGGAAATCTCAGATTTGCAATTACAGATTACTTACTCGTCTGACTTTGTTACAGGCTCTTT
The DNA here is from genome assembly GCA_903929655.1 of uncultured Bacteroidota bacterium. GTDB lineage: Bacteria > Bacteroidota > Bacteroidia > Chitinophagales > Chitinophagaceae > JABDGU01. The sequence continues at coordinate 2,810 of CAIYVS010000351.1, forward strand.
GCTAAGCACATCGTCAATGTATCCTTCCTTTAAGTGTTCGTAAAGCGATTTTTTGTCCACCGAAGTTGAAATAATGCTGGCTACCATAGCTGCCAGCAACAAAAGAAAGGTAGCGCTATGCCTGTCGGTCATTTCCAATACCAGAATGGCACAAGTAAATGGCGATCTTGTAACGCCGGTAAGAAAAGCCACCATGCCCGCCAGTATCAGTACGTTTGCATTTACTGCGGCAAGGTTGAACCATTCTGCCACCAATGAGCCTATAGCAGCCCCGGCGCTCAGCGCCGGGGCAAATATCCCGCCTGCAGCGCCTGTTGTAAAAGAAAAAATAGGGCCAATCATTCTTACTATAGGTAATTCCCAGCCCCCATATTTGTTTTTCGAAAAAAGGAGCTCGGTCATGTCTATTTTTCCCGAGCCCAGGATATTGTAATACCCTGCATAAGCAATAAAGGCTATTATCACACCACAACTTAAAACATAAGTCATTTCAAACCAGCTGCTTTTAAAGTTCTTTTTCCATTCCAATATCTTTAAAATGGCCCTGCCCATAATGCTTCCTCCGATACCTGACAGCAAGGCCACTATTATTACGAAGACGAAAATATAAGCCGATGGATTACTTATATCAGGGTAACCAAGGTAAAGATAAGAGCCTAAAATACCTTGTGCAGTGATACCCGCAATAATTACAGCAGTAAAAATTGCTGTTTTGAATAAACTGATATGGGTCTTCACCAATTCTTCCACCGCGAAAACGATACCACCCAAGGGCGTATTAAAAGCAGCTGCAAGCCCGGCGGCTGCCCCGGTCATGATCATATTTCTGCGGGACAGTTTGGGCCAGGAATTGGGTATTACCTGGTTAACTACCCTGAATATACTGCCCGCTATTTGTATGGTAGGTCCCTCCCGGCCTATAGCCCCGCCTCCCAAAATCATGATCATGCTTGATAATATTTTTACTATGCAGATCTTTAAACTCAACAGATGGTGTACCAGGCGATTCGTCTTAGGCGTTGATAATTCAATAGCCGACATTACCTGAGGAATACCACTGCCCTTGGCATTAGGAGCATATTTCTTTACAATCCACCACGAAAGCACAAAACAAACCGGAATAATAAGGAATACCGACCAATGGTATGCCTTAAATGTATTGATTGAAAAGGCCTCGGCAATGGCAAAGACTTTCGCATAAAACACGGCAACCAATCCTGTAATAAGAGAAGCGATCCAATACGGTAAAGCCTGTAAGATATTGGTTCTGAACTTTTCTTTATCAAGTTTACCTGATATAATACCAACCCAGCGCTCTAAAATTTTTTTCATTTTTTATAATTCTGCTGCAAATAAAAGTCAGTTTCTGTCGTTAATTATAGTGTAGTTAATGCAATGGGAAAAACGCTGAAAATTCATGCTTTACCAATTCTCATGGTACTAATATGAGACAATTGCATAAAAAACTAAAGTAACAAGTATTTAATAAAAATTCAATCATTCCGAAATAGAAGTATACATTTTCTCAATAATCCTTACTACCTCTCTGCCTTCTTCTGCACTGGTCATCACGGCATGGCCATGATGCAATACATCCACTACATTTTGTATCACTTTGTCGTGATTACTCATCGAGCCCTGGTATAAACCATAATCATTGGCTTTGGCCGTTATATTAATGTGGGGCAGGGTAGCAGCTTTTAACTGCTGGTATTCAATAGTATTCAGGTATTGTCCGCCTATTTTTACGGTGCCATTTTCTGCAAACAGTGTAATGGAGCCCTCCATGTTTTTTTCGTAAGCACAGGTAGTGAAGTTAAAATTGATAATGGCATCATTTGCACTTTTCAGCACAAAACTCCCGGTATCTTCCACTTCGGTATTATGCTTGTGGGCATAATTTTGCACCCAACCTCTGGCACTGTTCACCGGGCCATTAAGGTAATACATGATGTCTACAAAATGGCTGAATTGAGTAAACAGGCAACCTCCGTCTTTATTCTTTTTCCCGCGCCAGTCCCCTTCGGCATAATATGCATCTCCACGGTTCCAGAAACAGTTTACCTGCATCATAAATATTTGCCCCAGTTTATTGCCGGCAATTAGTTTCTTCACGGCTTGCACAGGAGGGTTATAGCGGTTTTGCTTTACTGCAAATATGGTTTTTCCGGCTTTGTCAGCAGCGGCTATCATGTTTTCACATTCGCCCACACTCAGGGCCATTGGTTTCTCTACCACAGTATGCATTCCTGCTTGCAGTCCGCCAATAGTATGTGGTTCATGCAGGTAATTGGGTGTACACACACAAAGCACATCTGCCTCGGTGTTTTGTAACATTGCATCAATATTTGTGTAGAAAGAAATATGTTCGGGTGCAAGGTCTTTAAGTCGGGGATTAATATCACATATTGCTACAAGTTCTGTATGCGCATTATGTTCAATATGCTCTGCATGCCTCCTGCCAATATTTCCAAAACCAACAATTGCAAACCTGATCTTTGCTTTTTGCATTCAAACAATTATTTACCGCTTTATAATAACATTAGGGAGCTTTTTCCAGCTATCGTCAACCTGCACTAAGCTATCAACACTTGAAGATAAGAATCTTAAAAAAAGAGGCCCGGAATGGGCATTCCTGATATTCTTAACCTTGTCCTTGTAAGTGATCTTATAAATAAGGCCCGGCAAATCGGGTATTCTATTTTCATATTCGTCCTTACAGGTATCCAGTCTGGCCTGGCTGAACTGATCAAAAAGAGCTTTTATACTTGCCAACTTGAAATGCTTTTCATAAACCCCGGTATCCTTAACGAAACGTACACCGCTATATTTTACATTGCCATTATTATTAATCTCAATAATATAATCCGGGCATTTACCAAAACAAGCCGTCCGGTGCATATATATAGATTGGATATTGCTGACAACTACCCCATGCTTGCAGATTTTTATTTTTTTATGTTTAGCACTTATACTGCAAAGCGTTATAAATACTGCAATAATTGTTAAAATGATTTTCTTCATTTTTTATATTTTCAATCTTCAAAGATAATCTTAAACTAAGCACCTTTACTCTAAATTTTCTGCAAAATATGACACCCGATATTGATATGGAGAGCATTTTGTACCAGTTAGCCCTCACTTTCGTACCTGGTATAGGGGCTAAAACTGGCAGGGTTTTGCTGGAACATTATGGAAGCCCGGCCAATATTTTTAAAGCACCATTAAAAGATATAAAGAATATTGTCGGTATAAGTGAAGTGCACGTAAAGGCTTTTAAAGAAGCCGAACCCATGGAAAAGGCTGAAGAGGAATTGAAATTCATTAGCCGGCATAATATAGCCACCTTGTTTTGCACAAGTAGCCTCTATCCCGAACGCCTCAATAATTGCAATGACGCCCCCTTGCTGCTATATTATAAAGGCAGTGCCGACCTGAATGCAAAGAAAATTGTAGCCATCGTTGGCACAAGGAAAAATACAGACTATGGTACCAGGATTTGTGAAGACCTGGTAGAGGGCCTTCAGTCGCAGGAAAATATACTAATCCTGAGCGGACTGGCTTCCGGTATAGATTCAATTGCACATAAAAAGTCACTTGCTTCTGGTATCCCTACTGTCGGAGTCCTGGCACATGGTTTAGACAGAATATACCCCTCATCCAACAGGGCCCTGTCAAACGAAATGGCAAAAAACGGAGGTGGGGTACTGACAGAATTTGTGTCTAAAACCATACCTGACAGATTTAATTTTCCGATGCGCAATCGTATAGTAGCAGGAATGAGTGATGTAACAATAGTAGTAGAAAGCGATATGGCAGGTGGTGCGCTCATTACAGCCCATCTGGCAGCCAGCTATAACAGGGAAGTTGCAGCTTTCCCTGGAAGAGTGAATGATAACAGGTCTGCAGGTTGTAACGAACTGATACGCATCAATGTAGCCTCCATGATAACAAAAACAGATGATCTGCTGGACCTGATGAATTGGAACACTAACAAAAAGCAAAAAACGGTTCAGAAACAACTATTCCTGGCGCTCTCACCCGAAGAGCAGAAAATTATTGACACCCTGCAAACCAAGGAATCAGTGCACTCAGACGAGTTGTTTCATCAAACAGGACTTAACAATTCGCAACTTGCATCTACATTATTGCAACTGGAAATACAGGGTATTGTAAAAGCTTTGCCCGGGAAGTATTACAGGATCAATTAGTTTTAAGCATTAAGGTAGGTCTATAGTTAAATCTTGTTAGTTATCTGATTTCTCGTAAAAGATCTAAAAGATAACGACTAATCCCGCTAAAAGGAATGAAATGCGATCAGTAAAGTATATAGTATGGTTAGTTCCCTCATTATATCTTGTACCTTGTTTTGTGCTGTTAAATCTTTTATCATTATAATTGGATTCTAAGATAGTCTCGGTGATGTTTAATCGGATGCCGACTATCAAAAATAATAGGAAGATAGAGAAGAAAATTATCCGTGCTTTACTAAGATATTTCATAATACCTCACCTTCCAGATCATAATCATAAGCCTTGGTAATCAGCACATTTACGAAATCGCCAATAGGCAGGGTAGAAGCGCTTTGTATAATAACCTCATTATCCACCTCCACACTATCAAATTCTGTGCGGCCTAAATATCTCCCTGCCTCTTTTTTATCTATCAGCACCTTAAATTCTTTGCCTATTTTTTCCTGGTTCTTTTCAAAAGATATTTCCTGCTGCACCTCCATGATCTCTTGCGCGCGTGCTTCTTTTTCCTCCACACTCAAAGTATCAGCAAGCTCATAAGCAGAAGTATTCTCTTCATGAGAGTAAGTGAATATACCCACACGGTCCAGTCGCACATCCTGTAAAAACTGCTTCAACTCCTCCACATCATCACGCGTCTCACCCGGAAAACCCGCGATCAAAGTGCTGCGTAAACAAATACCCGGCACACGATCTCTTATAGCAGCCACCAGTTCATAAATATCATTCTTTGTCAACTGGCGTTTCATAGCAGTCAGCATATTATCACTTATATGCTGCAAAGGCATGTCAAGATAATTGCAGATATTATCACGTTCACGCATCACATCCAGTATCTCAAGCGGAAATTTAGAGGGGTAAGTATAATGCAAACGTATCCAGTGCAAACCTTCCACATCCGATAAATATTTCAACAGATCGGGCAGGGCTCTTTTCTTATAAATATCCAGGCCATAATAAGTAAGCTCCTGCGCTATCAGCATGATCTCCTTCACACCCATCTTCACAAGATGTTTTGCTTCGGCAACGATTTCTTCAATCGTTTTAGACACATGTCCCCCACGCATCAGGGGTATAGCACAAAAAGAACAGGTGCGGTTACAACCCTCCGATATTTTCAGGTAAGCATAATGTTTCGGAGTGCTCAGCAGGCGTTCGCCTATCAATTCTTTCTTATGGTCCGCGTTAAATTGCTTTAGCATCAGCGGCAACTCCATCGTCCCGAACCACGCATCTACACCTGGTATTTCTTTTTGCAGGTCCTGGCGATAACGCTCGCTCAGGCAGCCTGTTACATATACCTTATCCAGCTTACCTCTTTCTTTCAGGTCCACCTGTTCCAGTATGGTATTTATGCTTTCTTCTTTTGCTTTATCTATAAAACCACAAGTATTTACAACAACTATATTATGGTCAAGTTTCTTATTCTCATGCAACACATTGATGCCATTAGCATTCAGCTGACCGCTCAATACCTCGCTATCCACCATATTCTTGGAGCAGCCAAGCGTGATTATATTTACCTTATCTTTTTTTAATGTTTTCGTCTTCACTAATCAATCGTTTTTAGATTTGACAACTTTCCAAATTTGTCAAATCTTTGCTTCCGAAATTTTATTTAAAAAATATTTTGCACTGTTGCAATTGGGATGTTCTGCCGCTCTCACTATAGAAAAATTATTCTTGTAGACCATAGTATTAGCTAATACCTTTTTGCGTGTG
>CAIYVS010000352.1 GCA_903929655.1 uncultured Bacteroidota bacterium
CGCTGAGGGTGGAATTGGTGTACCATTCTTTATTATAACCCCAACTAAAGTAGATAGAGCCTGTGTGCTTTTTGTGGGATTTTGCGCTTAGCTCTGTATTGCAAAACATTAATAGCAGGAAAGATACAGTAGTATAAAATATAATATTTAATCGCATTTGAACTATGAGTTTCGAGCTGCAAAATTACCTGAAATGATTGATAAGGGCAAAGTAAGTTTTACTATGAAGACGCCATGCTGCAAGGTATTGGATATTATTCTAATGTATCTTTTAATAAATCTTCCCATTGAGGGTCGGTTACAGAAAACCAGGATATGATGGAGGCGAGGATCTCGTGATTATTGTCGGTGGCATTTGTATCTGATATGTCATTGCGGCTGTGGTAGCTGGCACTGAGTCTTTTTGCCTGTCGTTCTATGACAAATGTGCCAGAGGATTCTATATCGTTGAGATTGTTGCTGTGGCCGTTTTTTTGAAATGGGCCTATGGAGGGCTGGAGGTGTATGGCTATGGTTTCGCGATCTGTATCGGGGTAGTCGTCGTATTCTATTGCCTCTACATGTATCCAGTGGGCTTCGTTGTGGGTATTGCCTTTGGGGGTGATCTTTATATAGTCTCCGCGGTGGGCACGGCGGCTGACATTTTTGCCGTGGTGGTCGGTGAGGCTGAAAAGGAGGCTGATGCTGGTGCTGAGCTTGTTCCAGTCGTTGATTTTTAAGAGCCGGTCCATGGATTCTACAAACCAGTCGTCGGCGTCTTCACCGGATTCGAGGGTAACGGTGTAGGCGAGGTCTTTCTGAAGGCCTTTGAGGTGTTCGGGTATGAGGTAGTGTTGCTCTAAGGTGTCAATTTGCATGTATTGTTCGTTGATCTTTTATGAGTAATACAAAAACCGTGCTGGTTTTTTGGGAAAATAGGGGTATCGGGAATTGTTATTAAGAGGTTTTGCACATGTTTTTTAGTCATAAGTCGTTAGTTGTAAGTCGTAAGTATGGTTGGGTTGTGTGTTCCTGCGCGAGTGTTCATTTCTTTTTGCCTGAACATTAAAATGGATAGGTTGCTTCGTCCCTCGCAAGGCCACCTTCTGATAAATCGCTCCGCGTATCAGAAGGATAGCTTGGCCGCGTGCTGCATGGGGGTACTCCGATTGTTGGGCACTGGCTTTCCGCTTGTCAAGATATTTATCGTTTTCATATGGTTATGGGTTCGGTTCCTGATTTGGCGGACTGCTCATGGAGGGCGCGAAAAAAGGTGCCTTTGCATGGGCTAAGCTTTGGCTTTTCAATTGAAATTGTCCAATGTCCTGTTTATTGAAATGTCAGGCATTGGGGGTGATTTTTTTTCCTTTTTGTAGAAAAAAAATGATGGCTGGAATTGTCCCCGCCTGGTCAGTCGGGCAGGCCACGCCTGTATAGTCGGGCAGGCACATTTTATCCGGATAGCTATCGGGATTGCAGCTTAAATCTTTAGTTAGATCCCATTTAAAAGATCGTTGCACAAAATGGCACATTATTGCACATTTTTTGCACAAAAATTGCACAAAAGTTGCACAAATTTGGCACTGTCTCGTCCTGAAATCACTTTACACTTTGGTTAGATAATCCTGTTTTTGCATTACATGTCATTTTGTTAGTCCTGATTTGGGTTTACAGATTAAAAATACTCTTTATTTTTGTTATATCAAGCGAAGCGGACGGCAGCTCTGCTGAGGAGCAACTGTCGAAGGAATAACTTGATCCTGATAGCGTATGTTATAATACCGGCCACTCATGGTGGCTGGTATTTTTGTTTTACGCATTCAGGCTTATGCCTGAAAAAACCTTTAGTCCACATTTGCTACCTCCTTTTTCTTAGGTTTCCATTTTGAAGGTAGTAAGCCCTGTTGCTGATGGGCTTGTTCAGGTGTAAGGTAATTGCAGCTTGCATGCGGACGTTGACGGTTGTAAATGTTTATAGCATTTTCAACGGCTCTGTTTGCTTGTTCAAAGCTGTCAAAACCTTTATCCAATCCAAACTCCTCTTTTAGTATGCCATTTACTCTTTCTGCAATTGCATTTTCATAAGGATCGCCTTTCTCTGTCATGCTGATACTTATGTTACTGCTTTCCAACAACGTAATGTAGTCCCCACAACAATACTGTAAACCTCTGTCTGAATGATGGATCAGCGCCTCTTGTTTTTTAGCAGGCAGACCGCCTTGTGCCATTCGCAACGCATGGAGCGGGCCTTCCTTTTTCAGGGTCGGGTGCAAACAATAGCCTATGATCTTTCTCGAATAAGCATCCGTTACAAGGCTCAGGTAACAGAAACAGTCCGCCAGGCTGATATAGGTGATATCGCTTACCCACAACTGGTTTGGACGTAGTAGCTCCAATTCCCGGATCAGGTTCGGATACTTCCTGAACGGGTGATTTGAGTCAGTGGTACTGATCTGTTTTCTTTTACGACGCCTGATCAGTAATCCATAATCTTCCAATAAATCAAAGAGCTTGTCCCTGCCTATACTTATATCATGCTTTTGCAGAGTTGCGCTAAGCATATAATGCAACTTGCGGGTGCCAATACGAGGCATTTGTTCCCTTATTTCCTTTACTCTTTTGATAACAATGCTATCACGAAGTACATCTTCCTGATCGGACCATTGTTGCTCATACCAGGCTTGTCTTGTCTTGCCAAACAGCCCGCAGATTTTACTTATGCCTGTCTGCGGGTAATAATGTTTTATCCTTTCGGCTGTTTGGCACCAGAGTTTTTTCTTATATCAATACCTAGTTCTGTTTTAGCCAGATCCGCCATAGTCTCTAAGGCAAAATTGCGCATTTGCTCATACTCCAGCTTTTTCTGCAATTCTTCAATTTGCTTCTTCAGAACCACAATGTCTTTTTGCTCCTCTTCAGTCATAGCTGAAATAATTACTACCTCTTTTTCTGCAAGTTCCGAAGAAAATTGTTTGACCCACTCACTAATGCCCTGATGACGAATATTGTACTTTTGAGCGAGCTGGCTCGTACTCAAATCCCCATGAATATACTCCATTGCAATTTTGCGCTTGAATGGAATATCATACTTTAAATTTCTGCCTTTTTGTCCTTTTCTACCTTTGGTTGATTGGAAATTTTTCATCATTTACACTTTTTAAGTGTAAGGTTTTTTTCAGGACAAGACACAATTTTGGTACATTGTTTTTGTGTTAAATAATTGATAATCAATTATTTAAGTGCATCTCATTGCACATTTTCGGGAAAAATGGGCTTTAAAAACAGGATTTCAAAGAACGCATGAAATTTGACCTAATATTTGAGTCGAATTCGTGTCAAATATACGACTTGGGAGGGGCTGTTTCCAAATTTTTTCTAAAAGTGGCTGTGGGCGCGGGAAGAAAGTTGAAGAGACCTCTCCCGGCCTTCTTCGACGAGCTGCCAATGACACATTTCGTAAAAATTGACTAATACTCATTCATAGTTATTTCATTTTTCTGTTCTTTTGTCTTGAAACAAAAGAACCAAAAGTTATTCGCCTTTTTATGATTTTTCAAAGGTGCTCATGAGAGAAGTTCAAGGCTGTATGAAAATGGCTAAAAATCAGACAGGCCGAGGATGAAA
>CAIYVS010000353.1 GCA_903929655.1 uncultured Bacteroidota bacterium
ACCCCGTGGACACCTCTATAAATAATGGCAAAAACATACAAATTGTCACCACCTTCCCTGCCCCGGTCGCAAACAGCAATACACCGGTTTGTGCAGGTGTCGGAGATAGTATAAAATTAACCGCTACCGATTCTGTTTCAAATGTTAGCTGGCAGTGGACGGGTCCGAATGGTTTTAACGATACCACCCATAATCCTGTTATTACACCTACAGTTTTGGCTGATTCCGGTTACTATATGGTTACTAGTAATTTATATGGATGTACCGCTTCAGCGACTGTTCACGTAACTGTTCTTGCAACGCCCACCAGCAGTGTTTTACCTGTATCTTCCACAATATGCGCCGGCACAAACACTTCTTTTACTGCAACTGCAACAGGTGGTAATATTACTTATCAATGGAGAGTAAACGCGGGTGCCGGATTCAACAATGTCGTTAATGGTGGCATCTATGGCGGAGCTACAACCCCTATACTTAATATTACGGGCGCATTGGCATCCATGAATGGATATACTTATGAGTGTATCGCATCAAACGGTTGCGGCAATCCTGCAATTTCGAACATTGCTATACTGAATGTGAATGCAGCCCCTGCAATTACAACACAGCCTGCCACAACTGTTACCTGTCCCGGAAACAGCGCTACTTTTTCAGTAGTTGCTTCAGGCGCAGGTTTAAGTTATCAGTGGTTGTTGAACGGGTCCCCTATCAGTAACGGCGCTGTTTACAGCGGTGTTACCACAGCCACACTCAATATTACAGGTGCAACCCTTGGCATGAACGGCAACCAATATAGCTGCACGGTTTCAGGCACTTGTCTTCCCAACGCAACCAGTGCGGGTGCTACATTAAATGTTTCTGTCTTTTCGGCTACTGCTACTGTTGCAGGTCCAACTTCTTTCTGTTCGGGCGGTTCGGTTGCTATCAATGCAAATACCATCCCATCGGCTAATTATCAGTGGCAATTAAATGGTGTGAATATAAACGGCGCCACCGGCACCACCTACCAGGCCGGCGCGATAGGCAATTACAGGGTTATTATAAGCACACCTAATGGCTGTAATGCAACGTCCGCCAATGTTTACCTCAATGTAGCACCTTCTCCTCCTACACCGGCAATCAGTGCCAATGGCCCGCTCACAGTTTGCAGCGGCACCCATGTCATACTTTCTTTCAATGGTGTTTCAGGAAATAATTATCAATGGATGCAAAATGGAGTTGCTATCCCCGGCGCAAATGGCTTGTCTTATTCCGTGCCAACCTCAGGAACCTATTATGTAGTGGCATCGAACAGTTATAATTGCGCGGACTCATCTAATACAGACACCGTTACAATTAACCCGGCCCCTGCACCATTTGTTATTACAGCAGACGGATCTACTTCTATTTGTTTGGGCAGCAAAGTTACCCTTACCGGAAATGTGCCTCCAGGCCTTACTTATCAGTGGTACGATAATAATAATTTAATTATCGGTGCTCTTGGCTCATCATACGATGCTCCTGATTCCGGCAATTTCACCCTTGTTATCACGGATGGCAATGGTTGTTTTACAACATCTATACCTTTGCATCTCTACCTGGATATTGTGAGCCCTGTAATACAGAATTATGGCAATATATTATGCGCAGGTATCTATCCTGGCTACCAATGGTTCCTGAATGGTTATGCTATTCCAGGTGCCACGGCCACATGTTATACCCCGGCAGCAAACGGTAAATATTCTTTGTGGGCTACAGATGCCATAGGCTGCAGCGGCATGTCTAATTATATAGATATAGAAGACCTGACAGGTGTAAATAATGTCAACGCAGCTGATTTCAGGATATATCCCAACCCTGCTACTTCTGTTATCCATATAGATGCCCCTGTGAAAGTAAGTGTAACAATATCAGGAATGGAAGGGAAGATCATATCTTCTTATGTTAATCCTAAAGATATTGATATCAGCCAGCTGGCAAGCGGCATCTATTTGATACATGTGTATGATGAAAACCAAAACCTGGTTCATACTGAAAAACTTGTTAAAAGCAGCTGGTAATACATTTCAAAAATTGATTTTTTTAAAGAGTGGCTGCTATGGCCACTCTTTATTTTTATACTTATTTATATATAAAAGCCTAAAAACTAATTGCCGTTTTTAGGCTTAACTTAGCATTATGATAGCCCCTGCGTCGATACAGGAAGTAATGGGTCGTGCTGATATTGTAGATATCGTAGGACAATTTGTGCGTTTAAAGAAACGGGGCGCCAATTATATTGCCAATTGTCCTTTTCACCAGGAGAAAACGCCCTCTTTTTATGTTTCGGGTGCGAAGGGTATTTACAAATGTTTTGGCTGTGGGAAAGCGGGTAATGTAGTAGGCTTTGTGCAGGAACACGAAAAACTGACTTATCCCGATGCCATTCGATGGCTGGCCGACTATTATAAAATAAAGCTGGAAGAAACAGAGCGTTCGCCCGAACAGCAGCAACAGCAATTAGCAGAGGAAGGCCTGAGGATACTGAATGAGTATGCTGCCAATTTTTTTCATGATACATTGCTCAATACAGATGAAGGGCAGACAATAGGCTTATCTTATTTTAAACAGCGTGGGTTCCGTAAAGATATTATTGAACGTTTTCGTTTAGGTTATAATCCTGAATCGAATGATGCTTTTTACAGGGCCGCTACTCAAAAAGCATACAACCCTGATCTGCTTGAAAGGGCAGGCCTGGTAAAGAACAGGAACGGCATCTATCATGATGTGTACCGCGGAAGAGTGATCTTCCCTATACAAAGCATGACAGGCCGTATTCTTGGTTTTGGTGCCCGCATACTGAAGAATAATGAGAAGGCTCCCAAATACATTAATACGCCCGAAAATGAGCTATATGTAAAAAGCCGGGTACTATATGGCATGTACCAGTCCAGACAGGCCATAGGAAAACAGGACGAATGTTTTTTGGTGGAAGGATATACAGATGTGATATCGCTGCACCAGGGTGGGGTGGAGAATGTGGTTTCCAGCAGCGGTACATCGCTAACCGAAGACCAGTTAAGGCTTATAGGCCAGCTTACCAAAAATCTGACCATACTTTACGATGGTGACCCTGCAGGTATTAAAGCCGCCTTGCGTGGTTTGGATATGGCCTTGTCTCAGAGCTTTAATGTGCAATTGGTATTATTGCCGGAAGGCGAAGACCCTGATAGTTTTATACAAAAATCGGGTGCCACTAAGTTTCATGAATACGTAAAAGACCATAAGCAGGATATCATTGGCTTTAAACTGGAGGTAGGCTTGCGTGATGCCGGAACAGACCCGGTAAGAAGATCCAAATTGGTGAATGAGATTGCTGAAAGCATATCGCGCATCAATAAAGCGGAAGATTTTGCATTGCAGGGTCATTATATACGTGAAGCCTCCCGTAAACTGGATGTGGAAGAGGCTGGCCTCGTGAACCTTGTGAATAAACACATCCGCGAACGGATAGAACAGGAGAAAAAGCAATATCGCAAAGAAGAAGTTTTACCAGAGCCCGGACTGCTACCGGTGGACGAGCCTACTTTCCCCGACCTGAGACAACAGGATAATGAAGGACAGGAATGGCAACTGATACGTGTGCTGATAGAATTTGGAGACAAAGCCTACGAGGGTTTTGCAGATGTTGCAGACATGGTACATCAACGTGCAGACCCGGAACTGATAGAAAATGTTATGGCAAGGCAGGTGTACGATATTTACTTTAATTACAAGGCCAAATACAACACATATCCCGACCTTCAATACTTCATGAATTATCCCGATGGGGCTACACAGCAGCAAATGATAAGCCTGCTGCAAACCCGGAACGACATTAGCCCAAAATGGAGCGAGAATTACGGCATTGAAACATTATACGGCGACCTGAACTATCTGAATGAAGTAGACAGTACATTGGCTTATTTTGAGCATAAAAAAATAAAACTCCTGCAGGACGAACTTAGTCAACGATTCAAAGAAGAGAAAGATCCTGTTAAAGTAGATTTTCTGCTAAAGAAATATATAGACCTGAAGGCTGCTGAAAACGACATACTTAAAAAAGTAAGTACTGTAATAGTGCCTCTTGGTTCCAGGAAGTAGTTTCCTATCTTATCAGGGTTACATTCCCTTTCAGGTTCTCTTCTGCCATACCATCTACAATTACATCTATCATATAGATATATACTCCCTCAGGTTGTACAGCTCCATTAAATTTACCATCCCAGCCACGGCCATCCAGATTGTCTGTCTGGAAAATAACCTCGCCCCAACGGTTAAATATTTCCATATGGAACTTCCGCAATTGTTTTGATAAAAGCTGGCGAGGGAAGAAATAATCGTTTATACCATCACCATTAGGACTGAAGACATTAGGCACATCAAGATAGCACGACTTAAGGATCGTAATACTGTCTGTAGCGCTGCAACCACCTGCATTGGTAACTGTTAACCAATACACACCGGGCACGCGCGCAACAGATGTGGGAGATTGATCTCCTGTACTCCATAAATAAGACACGGCATTTGACTCAAGAGCTAAATTGCTGAGAGGCAGTGCTGAGGCATTGGGGCAGATGCTGGTGTCCCTGCCAATATTTACGTTCGGCACATCAAATACCTGTACAAACTTAGTTATTGTAATTGGAGGACATTGTCTGAAAGTTGCCTGCATCGTCACATTAAAATTGCCAGCCGCATCAAAAGCATGTATAACCGGGTTTGCATCGTATAAAAAACTATTATCCCCGAAATCCCATGTCAGGCTTTGGTAACCGCCAAATAAGGCCCCTGTAAAAGTAATGTCCCTGCCCCTGCAGATAACTGAATCATTCGAGGTCATAGTTACTGTGGGGCCTTGCAGCACTACAATATACATACTCATGGTATCATAGCAGGGTACCTGGTCGTTTACTATATGCACCACTTTATAAATCCCGGCGGTATTATAGGTATGCGATGGACTCGCTGTGACATCTGTAGTGCCATCTCCAAAATCCCAGTAATAAACCAATGGTGTTTTGGTACCAACGTCGTTACTGGTAAATTGTACACTTTGTGTAGCGCAGATAGTATCCTTGTCTGCAGTGAAATTAATACTAAGTGTATGCCTGGTATCTACTGTTACCGAGGCAGAATCACCACAACCTGCTATAGTTGATTCCTTTAACTGTATGGTGTAAAGGCCCTGCACAAGGTATACATGGGTAGGGTTGGACGTAGTGTCTATATAACTGGCATCTCCGAAATCCCACCTGTAAAAATCGGGCATAGTGCCTGAATTAAGTGCAGTTAAGATTACAGTATCGGCCTGGCATCCCAGTTTCACCACCTCATTAATAGAGGGTACAACATTATCTACCTGTATATATACCGAATCTGTAGCAACGCATATTTGCCTGAATGAGATATCATCAATAGCAAAATCGTTTCCGCTCAGTGCTGTTTGCTGGTCATGAATGCAAATAGTAATAGAAGTATTGGTGCCGCTGTTCCAAACCACGTGAAATTCTGTCCACTGACCCGTAGTACCCGGTAATTGCAAAGATGTACCAACAAGATTCCCGTTTATTTCAAATTGCAATTGTGCAGGATTGCTGGGTGTGCAGGATGCGCCCCATGCAGAAAAATCGTATTGGGTATTGGGCGTAACGGTAATAGTCTGGCACCAGATGTTTACAGGGCTGGAGGCCCCGTTTATTACCATCATATTGCCGGTGCTGGTGGTATGGTCGCCAAAACTGGCGAAATTGGGATGCACATTATTAGGATTGGTAACAATAGAATAATAGCCTTCCGGCCATAAAGACCCGGGACCATTGGTATCAATATAGCTGCTGGAGAATCCTGTATTGCCCAGGCTAAAATCGCCATTATCCACAAAGTTTTGAGCGGTGATGGAAGTTACAGACAATGTATATTGTATAGGGGTAGTGGTAATGGATGCTACCGGGTTGAGGATATGTATATTAGATAATCCTGTAGCCGGAGACCAAGTGGTATCAGTTGGCACAGCAGTACCACCACTGGATATAAGTGTAGTATTCAGCTGGATCTGTGCGTTCCTGCAAACCCTCATACTATCCGGCAGGCCGCCTATGGATAGAACGCATTGTGCGCCTGCTTGCAATGCCAGGAAACAACATGCAAATAGTAATAATAAACGGGGCTTATTCGACATGGTTTTATATTTGGCTGTAAATATAAATAATTAATTTTCTTTTAAGCTTCTGTATACGCATAAATAGACGTTTATTATCATGAAATAGTTTGTTATTGGTCTAAGTATTTCGAGGTTTTCTGTGCTTTTTTAGTGATGATATACGCATTGTAAAAAAAAGGTCATTTTATTTTAATTCATTACGATTTTTGTTATGTCAAAGGCGGGCGCTATGTATTAATGAATTTCACCCCTGCAAGGGGAAGAAATAGTGTGTTTTATTCTCAATCTTTACTTTAAATAAATAGCAATGTTTTACAAAACCATTCAATTACAGTTTGAAAGGATAAAAAACAATAAAACAACTTTTATATTGTTGCTTGCACTGGCTGCAACAGTAATCTTGTTTGGCAACAAACATGATGCAGGCAATGACCATAAAAACCTGTTACATGCATTTGCTTATTTGCTGGCCATGTACCTGTGTTCACTTGTTATAGATTTATTTGCAACTATAAAGCCTTTTAAAGGGGAGTTCCCTGTCCGGCGACCTTTGTTGGAATCTTTCATAGTCTTTGTTTTTCCGATACTGGGGGCGATTACGATTCTCGCACGTTTTACCGGAAACACGCCATGGGACACAGCACCCGCAGGATATAAAATTTTGATCGCCCTGGGTGTGATGCTTTTTGTATACCCCATAGCACTTGTTATTACCTTGTTTATCATGGGCTACAGGCGTAAGGATTTTGGTGTCAGGCTGCAGGGCTTTGTGCCTTCAGTAATAGTTATTGTCATTACCGCTGCCACCGCAGCTATTGTTGCACCCCATGGTTTTACCTTGCAGGCCGTAATAAAAGAAGGTGGTGGG
Source organism: uncultured Bacteroidota bacterium (assembly GCA_903929655.1). GTDB lineage: Bacteria > Bacteroidota > Bacteroidia > Chitinophagales > Chitinophagaceae > JABDGU01. The sequence continues at coordinate 7,029 of CAIYVS010000353.1, forward strand.
GTAGGAGTGGCTTTGCTGATGGGTTTTGTATATGCCGGCCTCTCTGAAGAAATATTTCGCCTCGTGATGCAAACGCGATTTAAAGTGTTATTAAATAATACAGGCCTGGCCTGGTTTATAGCATCTCTTGTTTGGGGATTGCTTCATGGCCCCAAATGGTATAGTGATAACAGGGATATTACAGAGACTGTTTTATCCTGCCTCAGAATTGTTCCTTTAGGCCTGATGTGGGGCTATTTAACGCATCGTACCAAAAGCATACTCCCTTCAGTTCTTGCACATGGACTGAATGTGTGGGGGCTACAGAATTTTTAGATGGTAAAAAATAAGGATATTTATATTATATGTGCTTAATCGCTCAATTTAACAAGCTGCTCCGTTTTCAGTTTCAGTCCAGTATTGTTATCATAAATGGAAAAAAAGTAAGTGCCTGTTGGTAAACTGCTAATGTTGATTTCTTTAGCATTTTGTTTTTCGATGAGCGGTTTGCCTTCTATACTGCTTACTCGCAGGTTTACAGTTGTAGGGGATTGGATATGGACTATGGATGTTATGGGGTTGGGGTAGATTTGAATGTCATTAGTGGCAGGAATGAAATTGTTTATACTAACATTCCCGCTTGAGCTATCAAATTTAGCTAGAAAATCATCTATGCCCCCCTCCAATGTATCCTGATAGGCTCCAGATGTAGCAATTCCCGAAATACTCGCGGAACTTCCAGCTAAAAAAATATTTCTATTGGCATCAACTCCAACAGAAAAAGCTGCATCAGTATTAGAACCCCCATAATAAGTAGCCCATAGCCTTTGTCCGGAATTGTTGAATTTTGCTAAAAAGGCGTCCTCATTATTACCCCCATAGGAAACCTGGTAAGCCCCGGGGCTGGCAATCCCTGTTGGGCTTGCTGTATATCCTGCAAGGTAAATGTTTCCTGAAGTATCTCCTGCAAGTGCTATTCCAACATCAAGTCCAGTCCCACCATAATAAGTGGCCCATAACCTCTGCCCGGTACTATCAAATTCAGCTAAAAAAGCATCATCATTACTGCCGTAAGTGTCTTGGTATGCACCGGTGCTTGCTATATTTGATGTGCTGCCAGTGCAGCCTGTTATTATGATATCTCCTAATGCATTGGCAAAAAGGCCATAAACAGCGTCGTAATCAGTTCCACCATAATAAGTGGCCCATTGTCTTTGTCCTAAATCATTAAATTTCACTAAAAATGCATCGAATGTACCACCTCCATATGCAACCTGAAATGCTCCTGGGCTTACAATGCCAGATGTGCTTGTAGTTCGGCCGGCTATGTAAATATTGTTCATAAGATCTATTGCCAGCGCATATGAAGTATCATTACCCGAACTACCATAATAGGTACTCCATTGTTTTTGTCCGGAGCTATCAAATTTTGTTAAAAAAGCATCGGCATCTCCTCCGCCGTATGAAGGTTGGTAAGTGCCAGAGGAAGTAATCCCTGATATACTGGCAGTTGTTCCGGTTATATAGACGTTACTCACACTGTCAGTTACAACTTTGTATGCAACATCCCAACCCGAGCCGCCGTAATATGTTGCCCATTTTCTTTGCCCTGAATTGCTGAATTTAACTAAGAAAGCATCATGCGTTCCACCACCATAAATAGATTGATAAGCTGAAGGACTAGCAATTCCGGATGTGCTTGACGTAATGCCGGTTAAATAAATATTCCCAGAAAAATCAGATGAAACTCCGAGTCCTATGTCTTCGCCTAGCCCCCCATAATAAGTACCCCATTGTCTTTGTCCGAAATTATTGAACTTTACTAAAAAGGCATCCCAATAATTGCTGGCGCTCAATGCTGTTTGATAGGCACCCACGGTTGCAATATTAATAATGCTAGATGTACAACCTGTCAAATATGTATTTCCTGCGCTATCAGTGATGCCTCCGTGCGCTTCCTCAATGCCGTTTCCACCATAATATGTAGCCCATACAAGGTTAGGATCAATAACTAGAGTTCCGGTGTAATTTGTAATATTGTAAGAGAGTATATCTCTATCCAATTGAAAGGAGGAAGCAACTACAGTGCCATTTTCAGTAAAGCAAATGGGAGCTTGCTCAGTTACACTGCCCACAGGACTTATAGCTTCAATGTCTCCATCTTTACCAATGCTTAAAGAAGTATGACCGTTATATTTTAATTTTATATCTGCAGGGTTGCCGCCAGGCCTCACAATAAACTCGTGTTTAAGCAAACTATTATTTACAGATAAAACCCAATCAATATTGGGATAAATGTTTTTATAAGTTATCTTGCTATAAGCATATACTGTCACACCATTATCTCCCATACTAGAGGTATAATAATTCTCGTAATAATCCTGTTTTTGTTCTGTTATTATTTCAGCATTTTTATTTGCGCCAATAAGTTCTACATCCATACGGTACATATCAGTCCTAAGTCCTGAGTCGTAAGTCCTAAGTGTATGGAGTAATAATTTGTCTTTTGGATTTTCATTTTTGCCTTTTGAAGTTTGTTTGCTCCATTGATAGTGTATGGCGCCACTACTTATAAAAATATTTAAGCCAGCGGTAGCGGCGAGTTTGAATTGTATGTCAGTCCGGGGCTTATAATATTGGTCCGTGACCTGACCTTTGTTTTCAATAAATGATAATGAATTTGATTGCTGCAATGAGCTAATACGGGCACTTGCAGTCAATGGGATTAGTAAAAATATAATGTAGAAGAGGGTGGACCGAAGCATAGGATAGAAGCATTTATATAAAGATATGAATTTTAACTTATCCTGACCCTCATCGTGTATTTCGGGTAAAAATTAAAACTTTTTGCAAATCGATTAATCCAGCAAATCCTAATCAAAAATGTGCATATCTTCCCATCTGCCAAGAGCAATAACGGCACAAATATTGCGGCATATTTGTTGGCAATAAACCCGCCACGAAGTTCTTAATAAGTGCTGCAATTTCATTTTTCTGAATACAATCTTGCTATCCACATTTTCCGCTTTTAAAAAAATACCGGAAAGCGGAAATTTCGATTGTCAATTATTGATAATCAAAATTTTATGAAACACTCGGGCGGAATGGAAACGGAAAAAACCGGAAAAAACCGGAAATTTGAATGTGGATAGCAAGTTGTAACAACTCGTTCGCGTCATTGCCTTTATTTCTCAAAACGCGATTACACTTATCCACATTTTCCGCTTTTAAAAAAATACCGGAAAGCGGAAATTTCGATTGTTAATTATTGATAATCAAATTTTTATGAAACAATCTGGCGGAACGGAAACGGAAAAAACCGGAAAAAACC
>CAIYVS010000354.1 GCA_903929655.1 uncultured Bacteroidota bacterium
CTTTTATCAGTAAATTGTTTTCCTCTACAGTTCCTGCTGTTATCCTCAAACAGTTTTTGCATAATGGCATATTAGACCTGTTACGTACAATAATGCCTTGTCCTTTTAAATAATTGTATAAACCTGCCGCATCTTGTACCCGAACCAGGATGAAATTGGCATTGGAAGGGAATACTTTCTCAACAAAAGAAATATCTGCAATAATTGTTTCAAGTCGCCTACGTTCCTTAATGATTGCTTCAACATTTTCATTTAAAAATGCTTCCGAACACAGCGCTTGTAAAGCCAATTGCTGTGTTACAATATTAATATTGTAAGGTGCTTTTACTTTATTCAAAACATTAATGATACCGGGAGATGCAAATGCCAAACCTAATCTAAGCCCGGCCATACCCCATGCTTTTGAGAAAGTTTGAAGTATTACCAGGTTCGGGTATTCATAAATACGATCAAGAAATGAATACTCTTCAGCAAAATCAATATATGCCTCATCCAGTATTACAAGCCCTTTAAAATTTTCCAATATTGCAATTATAGACGCCGCGTCTATGATATTGCCTGTTGGGTTATTGGGAGAGCATATAAAGATCATTTTGGTACACTCATCAATAATTGAAAACGTCTTATTTAAATCGATCTGAAAGTTGTCTGTAAGCAAAACCTCTTTTATTGTTACGTCATTAATTTTCGCCGACACCTCATACATACCATATGTTGGGGGAAATATGACGATGTTATCTTTCCCGGGATTACAGAATGATCGGATCAACAGATCAATAGGCTCATCACTCCCGTTTCCTAAAAACTGGCATTCTTTTTTTATTCCCTTGATCCCAGATATCGATTCCTTTAGTTTCCACTGCAAAGGGTCCGGGTAGCGGTTATAAGGTTCTCCCAATGCGGAGCCAAAGCTATTTTCATTAGCATCCAGGTAAATGACATTTGATGCAGTATATTCAGACCTGGCAGAAGAATAGGCAACAAGGTCCCGGATATTAGACCTCAGCAACTGTTCAATATTTATTTCGTTCATTGTTTCAAATTTTTTGTCCTTACTGTTACAGCTCTTGCGTGGCCTTGTAAGCCCTCTGCAATGGCCATTTGCTCTATTGTATTACCCAGATTTCCTATACCCATGGGTGTTATTTTCTGAAAAGTTATTTTTTTAACAAAGCTATCAAGTGATACCCCACTATACGCTTTTGCATAGCCATTCGTGGGCAGTGTGTGATTGGCACCCGAAGCATAGTCCCCCGCACTCTCCGGCGTATAGTTGCCAAGAAATACGGAGCCTGTATTTACAATATGTTCTGCCAGTTCATCGGTATTCCTAGTTGCTATGATGAGGTGTTCAGGGGCATATTCGTTGATGATATGTATGCCTTCATCAATATTCTTAATTAAAATAGCTTTACTGTTTACCAAAGCCGCTTTAGCTATTTCCTTCCTTGGCAGACATTTTATTTGATCTTCCAGTTCACTTTTCACCTTTTGTATCACCTCTTCACTATTCGTAAGTAATAATACTTGGGAGTCAGGTCCATGCTCTGCCTGCGACAAAAGATCTGCAGCCACAAAAGCAGGCACACAGGTTTCATCAGCAAGAACAGCTAATTCAGATGGCCCGGCAGGAAGATCGATAGCTACACCATCAGCCTGTACCAGCATTTTTGCTGCAGTAACATACTGATTACCGGGGCCAAATATCTTATACACTTTGAGGATAGTTTCAGTGCCATATGCCATTGCTGCTATAGCCTGTGCACCACCTATTTTAAATACCCGCTTGACACCTGTGCGCAGGGCTGCATATAATATAGCACTGTTGATAACACCTGTGGTACCGGGAGGTGTACACATGACAATATCCTTACACCCTGCTATCTTTGCCGGCACTGCTAACATGAGCAAAGAGGAAAATAAAGGAGCGCTGCCACCGGGAATATATATACCAACACGCTCTATCCCCACACTTTTTCTCCAACAGCTAACACCATCTGTTGTAGTAATGAATTTCGTTTCCTCCTTTTGCGAAAAGTGAAAAGTTTCAATATTACCGATAGCTATCTCGATAGCTTTTTTCAGATCATCCGGTATGTTATCTGCACCTTTCCTCCACTCATCTTGTGTTACTTCTATGGCGCTTGAGGTATAAGCATCAAACTGCCGGTTATATTGCAAAAGCGCCTTATCTCCTTGCTCTTTAACATTGCGGATAATTGTGTTTACGTCTGACATTACAGCAGTATTGTTACCTGAAGGCCTTAGCAGCAGTTTTTTTAATTGCGCTGTATCAGGGTAGTATATTGTTGCTATCATAAGATCATTTTTTCAATGCCTGTTACTAAAATTCCCTGTGCACCCTCTGCTTTCAGGCTTTGAATAATATTCCAGAAATCATCCTCGTGTACCACCGAATGTATAGAGCTCCAGCCCTTAACAGCCAAAGGCAACACCGTTGGGCTCTTCATTCCTGGCAGTAAACGAATGATCCGTTCCACATTTTCATCAGGTGCATTCAGAAGGATGTATTTATGCTTTCTTGATTGTTTTACTGCTTGAATCCTGAATAAAAGCTGGTCGAGGATCTGTTGTTTTCCGGGAATTAACTGATCAGAGCTTATTAATATAGCCTCAGACTTTAAGACGACTTCCTTCTCTTCCAGGTTATTGATAAACAAGGTACTCCCTGAACTTACAAGATCGCAAATGGCATCTGCAAGACCCACATTAGGCGCAATTTCCACAGAACCACTTATCTCATGTATCTCTGAGTTAAGTTTATTCTTCGCCAGGAAATCTCCCAGGATAAGCGGGTAACTTGTAGCAATCTTTTTGCCTTCAAGGCTTGAAATATCCTTATAATCTGAGTTTTTAGGCACAGCTATGGATAACCTGCACTTTCCAAAGCCAAGTGGCAATAGAGACAGCGCATTTTTCCTTTTCTCCAGCATAACATTCTCACCAACAATGCCAATATCTGCCACCCCGTCTTCTACATACTGAGGTATATCATCATCCCGCAGGTACAATACTTCCAGCGGAAAGTTGCTTGCCTCTGTCTTTAAACGATTGACGCCATTATTTATATCAATGCCACATTCTTTAAGCAGTTTAATGGAGTCTTCATGTAATCTCCCCGATTTTTGGATCGCAATTTTTAATTTCATAAAATTTAAAATAAAAAAGGGACTTACCGCGTGGTAAGCCCCCTGAATGAATTGATATTATTTAACTGCTGTTAATGCAAAATATCATACAGGCCTACCCCATGAAGGATAAGATGATGATGATGCATATGCAGATTCTGTGTCATTGTAATTATTAAGCAGTGCAAAGATAATGGTATAGAATCCGCTTTGCAAAATTTATTTTTCAAAAAAAAAGCTATATACTGGTGTAATTTTGAACCATGATCAGGATATATGGCATTAAGAATTGCGATACTATGCAAAAAGCTCTGAAATGGCTGGATGCAAAGGGATTGAAGTATGAGTTTCATAATTATAAAGAAACAGGAATAGACAAAGCTACACTTGAACTTTGGCTGGAGCATTTCCCTACAGACAAACTCGTAAATACCAAGAGCACTACTTATCGTGCGCTCGGTGATATTGAGAAAGCAAGTATTGGCAACAAAAATAAGGCCATTGCTTTAATGATAAAAAACACTTCACTCATCAAGCGCCCGGTATGGGAGTTGGGAAATGGAAAATTCTTTTTGGGTTGGGATGAAAATGAAATAAGTAAACTATTATAAAGGCAGGGATAGGACAGGTAGGCATTATCAGGCCATAGCCATTTTAAATTTTTCCTGTGCCATAATATCATTGTAAGTCTTATCAATAAAAAGAACTGCATTCATGTTCTTGATATTGCTGTTATCATTGAAAAGCGGCACGTAAACACCACCTGAAAAATGAGATTTCAATTCGAATTTGCGCAATTGCAGCCATGGGGGGAAATTAAATGTGCCGGGGTTAACTATGCAGGAAATGGTCTGCACCTGCTCATTCATCTCGATTTTATACGATATTACCACCGAATACTCCTGGCTATTTACCTGGTATGATATTGTTATTGTTTTTTGCATAGTACAGTGTTTATTTCTTTACGCTTACATTTTCCTTACCCACCGGGGTAAAGCTTTTTCTTAATGGATGTTTATGACTGGCTTCGCAAACGACGATTATCTTTTGCATGAATTTTGTATTGTGCAAGGCTGTTATTGCATACTCCGCTTCTGATTTTTCTTCTATCTGCACGAAAGCACACCCACGGGAACGACCTGTTATTTTATCGGCCATTACTTCCAAATGCTTTACAGCGGCATATGGAGTAAATAATTGCAAAAGGGTTTTGTTGGTTGCAGCGTAGTCTAAATTTCCTACAAATATGATCATCAGCCGTATTATAAAAAAATGAATAAAAAAGGCTATTAAGCGCAAACTGAAGAGAAGAAAATAATACGGGTCAGATGATGCAGAAAAGCCAGAATAAGGAAAGATACGACTAAAAAGCCATATTGAGGCATATTATTTCGGTGTGACGCTATTATAACCCTGCGCGGGGTACTTGATATTCAAAATATAATATTTACTTTGTTGTACCTTATTGACATCGTTCATATATAAAACCAAAACAATGGAATCTCAAAAAGTAGACATGTTTCTGATGGCTAATGCAAAATATTTTGAAAGCCATATGATACCTTACATCCATGAACAATTATTGAAAATGGATGATTCTAAATTCATGATGCTGCAAACCGTGAACCTAAAGGACCCTATCATGATGCTGATCGTTTCGCTTTTTGGCGGGCACCTGGGCATTGACAGGTTTATATTGGGTGAGACAGGGCTTGGTATAGCCAAATTGCTTACCTGTGGTGGCCTGGGGATATGGACAATCGTAGACTTCTTCCTCATTATGGGTCATACTAAGGAAGTAAATATGCAAAAACTGCAAATGGTGCTGTATTAAAACCATAAAGTGAAAAAGAATAAATTATACCTGTTTATTTTGCTGGCTGCCACTGTCGGTTATTCCTGGATATCCTGGAATTATTACACCTATGGCAGGGGAGCTGGCGGTATAGATTTGTGTTTGTTCAGAAAGCTTACAGGTTTACCCTGCCCAAGTTGCGGCACTACCCGCTCGGTATTGTCTATATCTCATTTACATTTTGCAGATGCGCTGTATTATAACCCCATAGGTTTTATTATGGCCTTGTGCTTATGTGTGTTGCCGGTATGGGTGCTGATAGACACTATCAGTAAGAAGAACAGTTTTCACCGCTTTTATTTGAATGCGGAGATTATTGTGCGCAGAAAATGGGTAGCAGTATTGCTTGTATCATTAGTGGCGGGCAACTGGATCTGGAATATTTATAAATATACTTCATGACCGTGAATAGTGAATTTGCATATAAGCCCAAGGAATACGAAGCAGAGAAAGCTTCTAACGGATATTTGATGTCTTTAATAGCCCTGATGGTGGGGATGCCATTTCCTATTATCAATCTGCTGGCTACCATCATCTTCTACCTGGGCAACAGGAAGGGCACTTATTTTATACGCTGGCATTGCACACAGACATTGGTTTCCCAATTCACATTGCTGATCGTTAACGGTATTGGTTTTTCGTGGACCATGTCTATTGTTTTTGGAGACAATATTATTTCCAATCGGTATGTAGCTTATATCATCACCATCTTCCTCTTCAACCTGTCGGAGTTTATTGTAACAATTGCAGCGGCCATAAAGACGCGTAAGGGGCAGCATATGGAATGGTGGTTCTGGGGCCCATTGACTAATATGATATGTAAAGCGTAAAGAAGAAAAAATGAACAAAGTTTTATTCCAGTTTTCGGTTCTTGTAGTGCTGTTTTTTACCAGCTGGTTTTTATTGAGCAAGATTGATTTTGTAAAGCATATCCATGTAGATCAGTTTGGCAAGATAAATGAGCATAAGATAGGCGACCTGATCATAGACAACATAAAAAAGACCAATAAAGAAATAGAAACGGACAGTGTGGTGCAGGTGCTGAACGAAATGAAGAATAAGATATGCAGAAGTAATCATATAGACTCGTCCGCAATAAAAATACACTTACTGGATGATGGTGTTATTAATGCTTTTACCCTCCCTGATAAGCATATGATCATCTATACAGGCTTACTGAAGTATTGCGACAGCCCATCTGAACTGGCCGGTATTATGGCACATGAGATAGGGCATATGGAACATGGCCATATTATGAAACGCCTGGTAAAGGAAATGGGGATAGCGGTTGTCCTGTCTATAGGCGGGGGCAATTCTGAAATCCTGCAAAGGATCGTAAAAACCATTTCGTCAACTGCTTTTGACCGGAAACAGGAGAGCGAGGCCGATGTCGCAGCCGTTGGCTACCTTAACAATGCTCATATCGATCCTAAAGGGCTGGCAGATTTCCTCTTGCGGCTTTCTGATGACAACATCGGTATGCCCAGGCAATTGGAATGGATGAGTACCCACCCGGATTCGAAAGACAGGGCCCGTGAAATAATGAAACTGAAGGGCAATGCTGGCATTACCTATATACCCGTAGTAAATGACGAACAATGGAAAAGATTAAAGAATCTATAAAGCCATTGGCAAAACTTCTTATTTTTGCAGCCTGATTTTATGAAAAAAAATATACTAATCCCGCTTTATTTCATGTCAATGTTTATTTCCTGTAGCGCGGATCTAAATAAGCAAAAGCAAACAGAGCAAGCCAAAATAGACTCGATGGTGAGTGTAAAAGTGGATTCGCTTTTCAACAGGCTGAAAATGCAGAATGATTCTATTATTAATGCCAAGGCAAATATCAAAGCACAAGAGATCATCTCGGCGAAGAGTAAATAGGCTTAATTCTTTATATTTAAATTAAACATTAAGCCCTTGAGACATTAAGAATTGAGTAATTGAGACATTGCGTATTAGGTATATTGCGGTAACAATAATATTTTTGCAAAACTAAAATACAATATAATGAAAAGACAAACTATCGTATTTCTTGCCTCAGGTTTATTAGCCTTGGCATCATGCGGCGGCAATGCCAGCCAGGATAATGCGCAGGCAAAAGTTGATTCTATGCAAAAAGCCATGGAAGCCCAGCAAAAAGAGCAGGCCATGAAGGACTCTATGAGTGCAGTTATGGCTACAGAAAAAGCTAAGGCTGATTCATTGGCCGGCGCTATGGCTAAAGAAAAAGAACAGCCTTCTGCTAAACACGCTGGCAAGCATAGCGGAAAAGGTGAAGCGAAAGAAACAACTCCTACGCCACCACCAGCACCAGCGCCTAAAGCTACAAATGATGTGACTAATAGAAAAAGCTCACAAAATAACCAACAGAATAACCCGCAGGGTAATGATGTGACAAATCGAAAAAGTAAAAATCAATAAATTTTCATACAATAAAAAAGGCTCAATAAATTGAGCCTTTTTTATTGTATATTTACTTAATATCAATATCATTGCTTTGTCCATGTAGCAGTACATGATTCATTATTAGAACCACTTACAGTATACGTAATAGTTATCACACCTCCATTATATGTACCAGATCCAGAAATTGTATATCCTGTAATCGTTTGCTGAGCAATAGTCAAAGTTGTTCCAGTAACACTACCGGCAACGGTAATTGTTGCAGAAAAATCACCAAAATTCTGTAACAAAATATTCACTTGATTCGTTGTTGATTGGGTAACGGTTGCAGTATACGGACCAACACTCCCGGAAACAGAACAAGTTTCTCTGACACTATACGTGCCAACAAATTTATAAGCATCCGCAGTATCACAATGTTTACCACCCCAACCACTAGTACAGGTACAGTTTCCTCCACTACAAGTACCACCATTACTACAAGTAACCCCGCTACAAGCGTCTTTACTACATGATGAATAAACTACCGCAGCGAATGCGCTTAAAGTTATCATTGCACTAAGTGCGATCTGGCGAAATAATTTCATAATTAGCTATTTTTTTGATTTAAAGATTCAAATATAGTGCCAAAGATAGCTCTCGGGCTCAATTATTACAAATTTTGTAAGGGAAAATGAGGATTTTCAGTGAATGTTGTAAGGTTAAGATCTTTTAATATAATAAACTAATTTCTCAATATGTATCAGAATTTGCTAAACTTTTTGAGAATGAAAAACTGATTTTTAGTGGCTTTAGCTTCATTTATCGTCTTATTACCAATAATAATCAAAGCTTAATACATTCTTATGAAAAACCTTTTATTACTTGCATTTATTGCTTTCCACATTATTATGTTTTTATCTTGTAGTAAAAGCATCTCATTAACAAAAGACTTGCTCCCAGGTACATGGAAGCTATCGCAAATGGCAATTGATTCAAATAACAATGGTAAAATAGATACCAATGAATTAAAAACAATCAGCTATAATGACACAATGTTCATATTTAGTGATAATACCCTGCTTAAATCGTTTAGCACATATACTTTCAACTGGTCATTAGTAAACAATGATCTGACTATTAGTTATCCACTCGGTTCAAATACGTATCATATAGATAATATTAATTCTTCCAATATGACATTAAAGAATACTGACACTGTTCCTATCGATTGGCTTATTTATAC
>CAIYVS010000355.1 GCA_903929655.1 uncultured Bacteroidota bacterium
CCCATTATGGGGCCGGTTCGATAACTGATACTACTATACTGGGGAGATACTTGAAAACTAAGTCCGGTTTTTTTGCTAAAATAATTGGTATAGCCAAACATCATACCTGACATATAGCCGAAAGCATTATCATGATAATTCTGTTCATGAGAGGGATTATAATAATTCACATGACTCGTCAAAACGGAATATATTGGTCTGGCACAGGCGCCCAGGTATAGATCACCATTAAAAAATTTAATTTTCCTGTTGATATAAAAGATGGCTGTAAGATTACTTGCCCGGTCCGTTTGTTTAGATAATGTATCAACCCACCACGATTCGGACACGATAACATACTGAGGATCGTTAAAACTCATTGCATTATAACCAATATCAATACCCACCTGCCATTTAGAATTAATGTTGATGGCGGTGTAAACGGATAATGTATACGGGCTATTACCTTTGTATTTTACCATATCACCGGTTCCCATAAAATAAAAAGAATTGTTATAAACCATCCCGCCATTTATCCCAAACTCCACCTTCTGCCCAATAGCAAACACTGAAAGAAATAGAAATAATACAAGCAATTGGGCTGTCTTTTTCATAGGATTATTTTTTTTATCGCTTCTTAAACATCAAAATAGCTTTACTTCGTATAAAATAGACTGATTGCCTGCAATAAACCTTTGGTAAAACAGATTATTGACTATTTTTTCCTTTTTCCTTTTTCCTTTTGAATTTAATCCTTACCTTTGCACTCCTTTTAAAGAAATCCTCCTGTAAAGGAGTTAAAATTAAATAATATGAAACGTACATACCAACCGCACCGCCGCCGCCGTAAATCTGTTCATGGTTTCCGTAAGCGCATGCAATCTGCCAATGGCCGTAAAGTATTGGATTCACGCCGTAACAAAGGACGTCATAAACTGACCGTTTCCGACGAGAGCCGTTTGAAATAATATCTAAAATCTATTTGCCATTCGTTATACTTTCAAAGCATACGAGCGGCTCAAACGAGAGCAGCATATTCATACGCTTTTCCACTCAGGGAAAGCGTTTTCTGTTTTTCCAATAAGGCTGATCTACCATATTTTGCCCCTCCCGGCAGATGAGCAATCACCTGTTCGCATAGGCTTTTCAGTGCCAAAAAAGAAATTCCGCCTTTCCGTACACCGCCACCGCATCACCCGCCTGCTCCGCGAAGCATGGCGGCTTAACAAGCACGAACTCTACCCCCTTATATGCAAGGACCAACAACTGCATATATTCCTTATTTTTACAGACAAAGAGATGCCCGAATTTGAGGCAGTGCAAAAAGCAGTGATAAAGAGCATAGAAAAACTAAAACAAATCATAAACCCCTCCCCCTTGGGGGGAGGCAGGGAGGGGGCTTCCAATGCGTAAACTATTTTCCATAATATTCATCGGGTTCATCCGCTTTTACCAGGGTGCTATTTCACCTTTTTTAGGTGCCCGTTGCAGGTTCACACCCACATGCAGCGCCTACGGACTGGAAGCCATAAAAAAATATGGCCCCTTTAAAGGTGGCTGGCTGGCATTCAGGCGATTTTTGTCCTGCCACCCTTGGGGCAAAAGCGGCTATGATCCCGTACCCTGAAAAATGAACGCTATTTGAATTTTTATTTTTGACTTTTGATCTCATTCTATGTTCTATTCATTTAAAGGTTTCATACCCGTCGTTCACCCTTCTTCTTTCGTGCATCCTTTGGCCGCTGTTACCGGCAATGTAGTAATTGGTAAAGATGTATACATCGGTCCCGGCGCAGCCCTCCGTGGCGACTGGGGTGGCATTATGATAGAGGATGGCTGTAACGTGCAGGAAAATTGCACCATACACATGTTCCCCGGCGTAACAGTAGTGCTCAAAGAAGGAGCCCATATCGGGCATGGAGCCATTATTCATGGCAGCAATATTGGTAAAAATGTATTGGTAGGTATGAACTCCGTGATCATGGACAATGTAGAGGTAGGAGATGAAAGTATCATCGGTGCCATGACATTTATTAAAGAAGATACTAAAATACCACGCCGCTCATTGGTAGTTGGCAACCCTGCCCGTATCATAAAAGAAGTAAGCGACGAAATGATAGCCTGGAAAACAAAAGGCACCCAACTATATCAAACATTGCCAAAAGATTGCTACGACGGGTTAATAGAATGTCAACCTTTATTCGAGATGCCCGCCAATCGCCCCGGCCAGGAATCCCTGTTTGAAAACTGGAACAAAATAAAGAACGCTTAATAGTATATTAAAGTCTTCCTGAAAAAATAAGCGTCCGGGAAACCCCGGACGCTTATTTTGTATTCTTAATTTTTTCTGAATATGCTCAAATTAAGCCTCATCAGAGTTAACCAGTTCGTTTACGAACTTAGCAACTGCTGCGATACGAGAATGATTCAGTGCATAGTGAATGAATTTACCATCACGCTCAGTGATCACGATGTTAGCACGGCGCAGGATAGCTAAATGTTGAGAAGCAACAGATTGCTCTAAACGCAATTTTACATAAATGTCAGTCACATTCATGCGCTTGTTTTCTTCCAACAACTTTACGATTTGCTGACGAAGTTTGTGGTTAATAGCTCTCAGCGTCATTGCAGCGTTTTTCACAGCTACATAATCCAATTTAATTTGTTCGTTAGAACCCTCATTCTTGCGAATCACCAGCGTGTTTGCTGACATTGTTGTTTCCATTAAAATTTAATTTTACTTGTTAATGAATAATAATTTGCTTGCTTTGCTTTGGTAAAAACCAAATGGACTGCAAACATACGTTATAAAGAAATATGAAGCAACATTATATTTGAAAAAAAAGTTAATCCCCAGTTAAAAAAATAATTAACATGAAAAGACATTAAACTTAGTATATTGATAATCAATTATTTATGAGTATAAACTTGTTTCAAATAAAAAGGTTCAGATTCAGATAAATTGACACTATTATTACATTTATACTCTTGGAAAGCGTATGATACCCAATGCCCAATGCTTACTGAAATGTTTTTTTCAATTTGTATTCCTTTGTCAGTCAATTCATTCGAGCTTAAATTTTCATTATCAGTAATAATTAATACTTCCTTAAGATCATTCATTAAAACCTCCATAGTATCCTCTAAAACATGCTGAGGCTTTATAATGCAATTAAAATTATTGTCATGTGCACTTATAAAGTACTCTTTTTCGCGCGCAGTTAAAATTGCAGTATAAGCCTCATATTTTTTCGAATTGTCATAATACTCCTGCCAGCACAGCAATGTTAATTTATTATGAAGAAATAAAGGCTTATCCAATACATAACACAGGCCTTTTGCAGTAGCCAAACCAATTCGTAAACCAGTGTAAGAACCAGGCCCGGCGCATACTACAACACCATCCAGCTCTTGTAAAGAAACATTTGCTTCAGCTAGCACCGCTTCTATCATGGTATTGATAAAAGCAGTATGATTGCGCGAATCTGCATTTATTTTATATGCCAAAAGCTGGTCGTCGCAACTTATCGCCACACTGCCTTTATCTGATGATGTATCTATGTATAATAAGTATGTCATAAAATAGTTTGCAAATGTAAGCAGCGTATTACTTTTGTGGGCATGGAAAAGAAAATCATTCGTACAGATAAAGCACCGGCGCCAATAGGTCCCTACAACCAGGCCGTTCAATACGGCGATATGCTATTCATATCAGGACAAATAGCATTAGATCCCGATTCAGGCGAACTGGTACAAACCAATATCCTTGCAGAGACGCAACAAGTTATGGAAAACCTCAAGGCTATTCTGAGCCAGGCTGGCATGGATTTTTCAAATGTTTTGAAAACAACCATCTTTCTCATAGACATGGGCCAGTTTGCACAGGTAAACGAAGTATATGGTTCTTATTTCAGCACAGCAGCCCCGGCGCGCGAAACCGTACAGGTTTCAGGTCTGCCAAAAGGCGTCAATGTCGAGATCAGTATGATAGCTGGAGCTTAAAAACCCAGGCTCTGAAAAGGAAATAATTATAACAAGCTGTAAGCCCCTTTAGGGGCTTGGGGCCATTTAATTTTTCTTCGCCTCCTTCGCCCATGCATCCTTTAGAGTAACCGTGCGGTTAAAGACAAGTTTATTTTCAGTGCTGTCAGTATCCACACAAAAATAACCTTTTCTCATAAACTGGAAACGTTCCTGGGGTTTTGCACTTGCAAGGGCAGGCTCTATATATGCGTTTGGAATGACCTGCATAGAATCAGGATTGATATAATCTTTAAAATCGCCCGCCTCGTTCGATGGGTCCTCTACTTTAAACAAACGGTCATACAAACGCACCTCGGCCGTTTTTGCATGCGGCACACTTACCCAATGTATGGTACCCTTCACTTTCATTTCACTCATATCATGCCCGCTTTTGCTTTCAGGCATGTAGCTACAATATATCTCGCTTACATTTCCGGCATCATCCTTTTTAAAACCTTCGCATTTTATAATATAGGCACCCTTTAAGCGCACGATCAAACCAGGTCCCAGGCGGAAGAACTTTTTGGGTGGTTCCTCCATAAAATCTTCCCGCTCTATCCACAATTCCCTGCTAAATGGTATTTGCCTTGTTCCAGCACTCGCATCCTCCGGGTTATTCTCAGCCGGCAGCATTTCTTCCTGGCCTTCCGGGTAATTAGTTATCACTAGTTTCACCGGGTCCAGCACAGCCATAACACGGTTCGTAATCTTATTCAGATGTTCGCGAACACAAAATTCCAAAAGGCTTATATCACTTATGTTCTCACGTTTTGCAATGCCAACCGTATCACAAAATTGTCTTATTGCTTCTGCGGTATAGCCCCTTCTGCGCATACCGCTTATAGTGGGCATACGCGGGTCGTCCCAGCCCGATACATGCTTCTCATTCACCAGTTGCAGCAATTTCCTTTTACTCATCACAGTATAAGTAAGATTCCTGCGTGCAAATTCATACTGGTGAGAAGGAAAAATACCCAGCTTCTCAATAAACCAATCATATACCGGCCTGTGATGAATAAACTCAAGTGTGCAAATAGAATGAGTGATCTTTTCTATACTATCACTCTGCCCGTGCGCAAAATCATACATTGGGTAAACACACCACTTGTCGCCCGTGCGGTGATGATGCGCATGCTTGATGCGGTACATCAATGGATCGCGAAACAAAAGATTAGGGTGCGCCATATCTATCTTCGCGCGCAATACCTTTTCACCGTCCTGGTATTTCCCATCCCGCATCTCCTGGAACAATCTCAGGTTTTCATCTACACTACGGTTCCTGTGCGGACTCTCTATGCCCGGCTTGCCTATATCACCCTTTGTAGCCGCAATTTCTTCCTCTCTTTATCACTTTTAGCTTTATTTTTTAAACTCCTCTGATAAGCGCTACCAATTTTTATTTTAATCTCTTCAACAGTACGCTCTCCTAATAGTAATCCATGCCTTAGACGAATATAATGTAGTATACCCTGGTCCATATCATCCCCTGCTAGCTTCAAAGATCGCCCAACAACTATCCCTCCAAGGGAAATTACTGCAATCTCAGTTGTTCCACCGCCAATATCCACAATCATCACTCCCTTTGACTGAAATACAGAAATTCCCTCCCCTATAGCCGCTGCCATAGGCTCTTCAATAAGGTAAGCTTCTCTTGCCCCGGCACTTAGAACAGCCTCCCAGACTGCTCTTCTTTCCACCTCTGTTACTGATGAAGGGATTCCTATTACTACACGTGGTCTCGCTAATAATCTTGGTAAAAAACTCCCCATCTCATGCACTTGTTTTA
>CAIYVS010000356.1 GCA_903929655.1 uncultured Bacteroidota bacterium
CTGCTATAAAGCAAAGGAAATCAAAAAAACTTTGGTGATTAAACACCAAAATAGCTGATCCCGATTTAGGGATGTTTTCCAAGCCTGTCGCCTTCTTAACCCAAATGATACGAATAACTGGCCCAAATATTTTTCTGAGTATGTAATAAGAGAAGGAGATAAGTTTGCTGTCAGAATCCATTTAGTAATTATATCTTAAATCGCTCTTCTAGAAAAATCATATAATTTTTTGGGTGAGCACAGATATCATTATGATCCCCTTCAACTGGATGAAAATCAATCCAAGTCATTTCAGTAAGACTTTTCATTTTTTTAAGGGGGAAGACAACGTCATCCTTTCCAAGAATAATCCCTACTGAAATATTTTCATTGTGTAAATCGATTAGGAAGCCCTGAAGATGGCTATTGGAAATGGCGCTACCTTCAAGTAGGCCCATCACAGGGTTTTTAAGAAAGTATTTAAACGCTTCAAGGAAAGACCTTATTAAGTGTTTGCGCGCTGTAGAGTCTGTGAATATCCCCCATCCATCTTGAAACATGTTACCTATGAATCTTCCGACCAACTCAAAAAAGCCCTCATTTTCTACAAGGCCACCGGGGCCGACGAGCAATATGTTTTCAAATATTATTGGGCTTATGTGTGCAGCGATGACTGCGTTTATGGCTCCTTCAGAGTGTGCAACCACATTAACCTTCTCAAGGTTTAAAAAATCGAAGACAGACAAAATTATTTCAGCTTTCTGAAATTCTAGCTTGGAGATATTATTTTTAGTGATGAGCTTAAAATCCTGGCGAGGGTGTGCTACAGAGATCACTCTGAACCCAGCATCAAATAGCAGGCTCATCAGATCCCTAAATGTTTTGGTCTGCCATCCGGCTTTCATATCTGTGTGATATATAGGGCGAATAAGCAAACGCACTAAAAATGTTAAAAAAACGCCTGTGGTAGCAAGTCTAGTTGCTATTAGCTAATTTTGAATCTGAAAAATTGCTTCAAATGAGAATGATATTAACATTATTAATGGTTTCATTTGGTTTTTCTGCTCTTGCACAATCTTCCCAGGGGCTCTCTCCCAAAATTCTTTTATTGGATACAAGTATCAATCTCGCCCCTGTTTTTAACGCAGAGGTGATGAAATATGCGCCTGGCTATCGCTTGCTGGGGTCTGAGAAAGAAGCAGGCGAAAGAACTATATACAGCTATACTGACGGCCAGGATGGAATTATACGCATAGAGTATAAAAGTGAAAATGAAAATGGAATGCCAATAGTTATCTACCAGTCTATAACCGCGGACCTAGATGTGATTATGCCCATATTTAATGGATTATTTCGCATGAATGTTGCCACGGACATAGATCATGCAAGCATGATAGGCGGAGCAATACAATATAATCATAGAGATTACCAATGCCTGATGCAGGCCGATGATTACAAACAAGGCTACTGGGTGCTTTCATTTGTTAAATAGTTATGCTCTTGCCGGAAGTCAATAAAATAGCATGTTTTTATTTTATAAAATAAAAACACATTCATTTTTTAAGTGCCAAAGCTCATCTGTTGCATATTATTATTTTGCATGTTATTTGAAGTTGTTTATTTGATGGTATTTTCTTATCATTGTAGGGTCTTTGCAATTTTGTTTTAAACTTATTCTACTACTGTAAATATAAATTAATACAATGAAGAAAGTATTTTACTTGTTTGTATTGCTGGTTACTTTTGTTTCTCCATACTCAATGAAGGCGCAATATTGCATTCCGGCGACCTATTTCGGATGTAATTATGGAGATTATCCTGATTCTCTCACCACAACGGGAGGGGCGACGAATATTGCCTTCCTGCCGGGTGCTTGCCCGAGTGCTGTTTCTGCAGGGTATGCTTATTTTACGGGTTCAGTAGGAGATACATTGACAGCTACGCTTGGACAAACCGTGTCTTTTACCATATACAATCAGACATCTTACGGTAGTACCTTCGATGAAGGTTATGCGCTGTTTATAGATTTTGATAATAACAGTTCATTTTATGACGCAGGTGAACAGGTATATGGGGATGTAGTATCTGCCGGGTCTAGCTATACAGGAAGTTTTGTTATACCTAATGGCGCTACATTGGGTCATACAGTTTTGCGTTTAGGTTGCATACCAGGATCTTTAGGTAACGGAATGAACCCGTGCGATAATTCCCAGTTTACCGGTGTGTATTATGATTTTGATGTTGTAATAACAGGATGTTCAGGAGTACCCAACGCTGACAGTGTTATTTCAACAACTATAACAACACCTTTATGTTATGGCAGCACAACATCTATTTCTGCAGCAGATTCTAATCATATCGGAGGCGTGTTTTTGCAATGGCAACAATCTGCTTCAGCAAGCGGCCCTTGGACGAATGTGACTGGAGGCACAGGTGCCCACACGCTTAATTATACAACTGCACCAATAACGGCCACTACATATTACCGCTTGCTGGATTCCTGCATTGTTAGCGGACAGACAAACGTCAGCACAATTTACCAGGTGCCTATGAATAGTGCAACAAGTACTATCAGCTTGCAACCTGTTAGCGTTGCATCGTGTCCTGGTTATAATACAAGTTTTACTGTAGCTGCAACAGCTGGCACCGGTATTAATTACCAGTGGCAGGTTGATACCGGGGTTACCGGCTTTCATAATGTTATTAACGCAGGGGTTTACAGCGGTGCAACCACCAATTCGCTTAGTCTTACAAACATTGTTGTTGGTATGAATAACTATACGTACAAGTGTATTCTTACAGGCACTTGCCTTGTCCCGGCAATTACAAATATTGATACTTTGACAGTCAATCCTACTATCATTACTACACAACCCCCCGCTTCTGCAAACACTTGTGTTGCTGGAAACACAGTTATTTCTTTTAATGCAGTAGCAGGTGGAATTACTTATCAATGGCAGGTAAATACAGGTTCAGGATTTAGTAATGTGACTAATGCCGGTGTATACAGTGGTGCCACTACAAACAGTCTCGTTATAACAAATGCTGTCTCGGGTTTGAATGGAAATATTTATCGCTGTATCGTTACCGGTCTTTGCGGTGTGCTTGCCACCAATTCTGTACCTCTGACGATTGGCCTTCCTGTTACAACAGCGGTTGCTACCGGACCAACAAATTTGTGTCCTGGCTATACTGTTACATTGAAGGCAAACATTGCAGGCACAGCGGCTTCTTACCAGTGGAAACAAAATGGTGTTAATATTATCGGTGCTACAGATTCTTTCTATGTAGCAAGTACTGCCGGAACTTATACTGCTGTAGTATCCAATACTCAGAACTGTACCAATACAACTAATACTTTAACGGTTACATATTATTCTCCGGTTAATGCTGCAATAAGTATTGGAGGGCCTTTAAGTTTCTGCCAGGGCGGCTCAGTTATCTTATCTGCTGCTAATAGCAGCACACCGGGCTTAAGTTATTTTTGGCAATTAAACGGAGTTTATATTAACAATGCTACTTCTTCATCTTACACGGCTAATGCGTCTGGAAACTATATATTAGTAGAATCTGATGGTACCTGTAATACATCAACTCCTGCAGTTACTGTGACGGTAAATCCAATTCCTTCTTCAAATATTACTTATGGTGGCTTGCCTTATTTCTGCACAGGCGATACTGTTGTGTTAAATGCCCCTGCAGTATCTGGTCTTTCTTACCAGTGGATGAATAATGGTAATAATATTAATGGCGCCATTAATGCCAGTTTAGACGTAGTTAGCTCTGGAAGCTATACAGTGAAAGTTACAAGCAGTGCAAATTGCTCGTCAACTTCCTCATCTTCTGTATCTCTTACAGCAAATCCTTTGCCTTCTGCAAGTGTCAGTTCAATAGGGTCAACAACTATTTGTACTGGAGGCTCTGTTGTTTTAAATGCAAATAGCGGAACCAATTATACGTATCAATGGCAACTGAATGGGGTCAATATCAGCGGCGCTACCAATGCCTCTTATACTGCAACTACCGGAGGCAACTATACCGTTTTGGTAACAAATAATACCGCAAATGGTTGTACAGCAGCATCTTCTGCGGTATATGTTACCCAAATTGCTGCACCTACAGCTACAATAAGCGCTAATGGTTCTACTACTTTCTGCCAGGGAAGCTACGTAGTATTGAATACGAATTCTGTAGCTGGCCAAACATATCAATGGGAATTAAATGGTGTTGGTATCCTGGGCGCTAATAATCCATATTATTACGCTACAGGTTCTGGTATTTATGCCGTAGTGGTTACACAAGGCGGATGCTCCGGTACTTCGGCCCCTGTAAATGTAGATGCTATTGCTTTACCGATTGATACGATCATTATTTACGGACCGCCTATTGTTTGTTCCGGTAGCAGTTTATTACTCCAAACATTAGTTGAACCTGGGCAGACTTACCAATGGTTGCTGAACGGATTTAATATTCCGGGTGCTACTACTTTTTCCTGGCCTGCCACTCAGTCCGGACAATATAGTGTAGCTATTTCCGATTCTGGATGTACAACATATGCCACCCCTCTGAATGTTACTGTTGCCCCACCTCCTACTCCTGCTATTACGTTCACGGTAGATGCTTCGGGAGTAACATTGCATGTGCCCGCTATTTATGTTACTTACCAGTGGTATTTTAATAACAATTTTATTGGCGGTGCCATACACCCTTATTTCCTTGCTACGCAGATTGGCGCATATACAGTTATCGTAACAGATGTAAATGGTTGTACAGGACAGGCTGCCGCGTTTAATGTTTATGATATTACCGGTGTAAACAATATCAGCAATTCCGGCGATATCAAAATATATCCTAATCCTGCTACTTCAGTAGTGAATATAGAAGCGCCATTTAATGTTAACGTTTCTATATATGGGCTGGATGGCAAAGTGGTTCTGAACCAGAATAATACACATAGTGTTGATATCAGCCGTTTAGCTAGCGGCGTTTATATGATGAAGGTATATGACGATAATAACACCTTGTTGAAGGTGGACAGATTGATTAAGAACGATAATTAAAATATTTCAAACTTTTATAAAAAGGTAGCCCATTCCGGCTACCTTTTTTATATTATACACAATACATTAAAAGGTATTTTTTACCTTCGCCACAAATAGTAAAAAAATAATTTTTATGAATAGAGTTTATGATAATATCCTGGAAACTATTGGCAATACGCCGCTTGTAAAATTGCACAAAGTAGTTGCTGATTTTCCTTGCCCGGTATATGCCAAAGTTGAAACTTTTAATCCCGGTAACTCTATTAAAGACAGAATGGCAATAAAAATGCTGGAGGTAGCCGAGCAGGAAGGTAAAATAAAACCGGGAGGTACTATTATTGAAGGAACATCAGGCAATACGGGTATGGGACTGGCTTTGGCGGCAATAGTAAAAGGGTATAAATGTATTTTTGCTACTACCGATAAACAATCAAAAGAAAAGGCGGATATTCTTAAAGCTCATGGGGCAGAGGTGATCGTTTGCCCTACAAACGTTGAACCGGAGGATCCGCGATCCTATTACCAGGTTTCGCGCCGGCTGGCAACAGAAATCCCGAATTCGTGGTATGTAAACCAATATGATAATCTTGCAAACAGGCAGGCACACTATGAACAGACAGGTCCTGAAATATGGGAACAGACAAATGGGAAAGTAACACATCTTGTTGTTGCATCAGGTACAGGTGGCACAATAGTTGGTACAGGTAAATACCTGAAAGAGAAAAACCCTGCTATACAAGTATGGGCAATTGATACTTATGGCTCCCTATTAAAAAAATGGTTTGACACTGGAGAACTGGATATGAATGAAGTTCATCCTTATATCTCTGAAGGCTTTGGGGAGGATTTTTTGCCAAAGAATTACGACCATGATGCGATCGATCTTTTTGAAAAAGTGACTGACAAAGATGGCGCTTTAATGGCAAGACGCATTACCCGAGAAGAAGGGATATTTATTGGCTATTCGGCAGGCTCAGTAATCGCCGGATTAAGGCAATTAAAAGACAAATTGAAGAAAGACGATCTTGTTGTTGCGATATTTCACGACCACGGCAGCCGTTATGTTGCTAAAATATACAATGATGAGTGGATGCTAGACCGGGGATTCCTGGAAGTGGGCACCGTTCGCGATCTTCTTGGAGGCTTAGGTCGCCGCAGGCTTGTTACCATTGACGAGAATAGCAAGGTAACCGAAGCAATGGAACTGATGAAGAAGTATGATATTGAACAAATACCCGTAATGAAAAACGGAGAATTGACAGGGTCTATATCACAAAACGGACTGTTTAAAAAACTGGTAGAAAATACCAATCTGAAGGACCAGCTTGTAGCCGATGTGGTAGAAAAGGAAATACCGGTAGTGGATCAGGATACGCCGTTGGAACGCCTTAAGCACTATATCAATAAAGACAATGGTGCCGTGTTAACGAAAGATGAAAGCGGGCAATTCCACATACTTACAAAGTACGATATACTTAACGCATTTTCAAAAGGATAAGCTATTGCGCAACATAAAAACCTTCGTTAAAGATATTACCCGCAAACCACCATTTCTTTTTTCAATGTTGGCTTTGTTTCATATTGTGGCATTCCTGTATACACTATGGAATGTACATAAAGAACCTTTCCCATCCATCATTTGGCTGCAAGCATTATGGATGGCAGTCTATATGGTTTGCTGGATCTATACATGCGATATGAGGCGCTGGGCAGCCCTAAGCTACCTTGCCCTGACATCTGTCAATATTGTTGTTCTTTTAGCTGTAAAATCTCCGGATATGAGAGAACTTACAACGAATGCTATTTTCCCCATAGATGTTTTGTTCTGTTTCTTCATACTTTTTTATTATAAAAGGTTTGAGTAATGATATCTCGGTACTTCACAGATATGACCGGGCGGAATGTGGAAATATCTGCTCCACTTTCGCGCATCATTTCATTGGTACCATCGCAGACAGAACTGTTATATGAGTTGGGATTGGATAAAGAAGTGATTGGTATCACAAAATTCTGCGTACATCCTGAATCATGGTTTAGAACTAAAACCCGGATAGGGGGAACAAAGCAATTAAACATTGATAAAATAAAGGAACTGAAACCGGACCTTCTTATTGCCAATAAAGAAGAAAACACACAAGAGCAAATAGAAGAATTAGCCAGGGACTTCCCTGTTTGGATAAGTGATATAAAGAACAGAGGGGATGCTTTGAAGATGATCACAGAAATAGGCCAACTAGTGAATAAAGAAGAAAAGGCTAATAAAATTGCTCATGATATTTCTGATGGTTTCAGGCTTTTGCGAAAAGCAAATAAAGCTAAAAGCGTTGCTTATTTTATTTGGAGAGACCCGTGGATGTGCACCGGTGGTGATACTTTTATTAGCAGCATGATAGAGGCTATGGGCTGGGAAAATATGCTGAAACATCAAATGAGGTATCCGGTCGTAGACCTGGCAGATATGGCGAAAATGAAGCCGGAGCTCATATTGCTTTCGTCTGAACCTTATCCTTTTAAGCAAAAACACATTGATGAGATAAAGGCAGTGATACCAGCTTCCCAGGTGTTGTTGGTAGACGGAGAAATGTTTAGCTGGTATGGAAGCAGGATGTGCGAAGCAATACCATATATAGCTAAACTTGCAGAAACCATAAATTAGCGTATTCATCTGCAAAGAGATTTTTTATTTTGTTTATATACAGGTATATTTATTTAGATGTTTAACAAGTTCAAAAGGCAGGATATTGTTTTTCTGGGTATGGTAGCCTTGGTGCATACGATATTTTACCTGCTTGCATGCCATTTCAAAAAGATATACATGGGTGACTCTGCCGAGTATGTACTTGAGGCTGTGAACATAAAGAATCATTTCTTTTTTTACAGCGGCAGTCCTTCTTTTCCAATAAGAGCAGAGTTTATGACCTTGCGCCCGCCTCTATATCCTTTGTTCCTGGCTTTTGTGTACTTTTTTACTTTAAACAACTGGGTGGTATTAATTCTGCAAAACCTATTATCCGTATTCAATATCATGATTGCGAGAGATGCATTGATACATATTGGATATAATAAAAAATATGATTGGTTGCTTTTCTTGTTTGTTGTGGCGTATCCTATACAGTTTATCTACTCAAATAACATAGCATCTGATACTTTGTTGCAGACCTTTGCTGTTATTTATTTCCGGCAATTCGTATTGCTGGTAATGGATGGCAAATTGAAACATGCGTTATGGATGAGCATCGCACTGGTATTAGGGGCATTTGTAAAACCTATTTTTTATCCGTTTGCAATCGTCAATGTTATTATTCTGCTTGCAATAGCTTTAAATAAAAAAATAAATATTGTAAAAGTCATAGGCATTGCTCTTTTGCCACTTTTGGTTTTTACAATGTACAACAGTTGGAATTATGTACGCACGGGTAAATTCCATTTCAGCAGTATAGAAGCCATTACTGCAA